>SKTG01000349.1 GCA_007118045.1 Nitriliruptoraceae bacterium | reverse complement strand
GCCGCGGCAACGAATTTCTGTTGCTCATCATTCAGGGGAGTTGTCTGCAAAAGCTGCATCATGCCCATGATCCCGTTGAAAGGCGTGCGCAGTTCATGACTCATGTTGGCCAGGAATTCGGACTTGGCGATATTGGCGGCCTCAGCCGCATGGCGGGCGGCCAACAGTTCTTCCTCGACCCGTTTCCGGTCGGTTATGTCCCTGGCAACCGCGTAGATGAGGTTCGTTTGTGGCTTGGAACGCCATTCGATCCAGCGATAGCCGCCGTCCTTGCATCGGTAGCGATTGACGAAATTCAACACCTTCTCGCTGTCGACCAACTGGGCAAGTGCCGTCATCGTGGACTGCATATCGTCAGGATGAACGAAATCCAGGAACTTGCGCTCTTCCAGTTCTGTTACCGAGTAGCCCAGTGTTGTTTCCCATTCCGGATTGAGACGGACGAACTCACCATCAGTGTTGGCAATGCACAGCAGATCAAGACTTGAGGTGAAATATCGATCAAGCTCCTCACTTTTTTCCCTGAAAGCTTCTTCCGCATGCTTGCTGTCGACAATTGCCTGAACGCTTGTCAGAAAAGCCCTGATCTGTTCGACATCTTCCTGGTCGAAGTCCTGCATGCGGTTGGCGACAGCCGCGACAGCCGTGATGGCCACGACGGCCGCGACGGCCACAGCGGTGGGCGCGATGGCCGGCGTGGAGGGGGCAGGAGAGGGGCACGCGCGTCATCCCCGGGTACCGACCCCCGAGCGCGGCGACCCGGCCGTGGGGCGGCGTGGCTGGAGGACGACGCGCCCCGGGTGAGCTTCCTCGCCGCGACCCAGACCGGGTACGCCGACCTGTGTCGCACGGTCACCGCCGCCCACGCCACCGTCCGCTCCGACGCGCACCTGGCCGCCGAGGATCTCGGTGTCGCGGCCGCATCCGACGGGGTCGTGGCGATGCTGGGTGCGGGGTCGCCGTTCGGCAGGTTGGTGGCCCGCGGCCACCTCGACGCCGCCGACGACGAGCTGCGGCGCTGGCTCGAGGTGTTCGGACGCGAACGGGTCGTGCTCGGGGTGCGCGATCACCGGGTCGCGCCGGGCGGTCGACCGGTGAGCGGCCGGGGGAGCGGCCGCGGGGGCCGCGGCAGCGGCTACGACCCGGACGAACCCGGGGACGACGTCAGGATCCGGCGCACCCTGGAGCTGGCGGAGCAGCTCGGGGTCGGAGCGGTCGCGGTCAACGACGTGCGCTACCTCGCCAAGGAGGACGTCGTGCTCGCCGACGTGCTGCGGTGCATCCGGCAGCAGGTGCCGCTGGGGGCGCGCCATCTGGGCAGGACCACGGCGCAGGCGTGGTTCACCACCCCCGCCGAGCAGCACGCCCGGTTCGCGGAGCGGCCCGACCTGCTGCGCGCCGCCCACGAGCTGGCGGTCTCCTGCGAGGTGGATCTCGGTCTCGGTGAGCTGCACGTGCCGCGGCTGTCCGGGCTGTCGCCGGAGGTGGCAGCGGGGGAGCTGCACCGGCGGTGCTGGGAGGGGGTCGCCTCGCGCTACCCGCGGGTGACACCCGCGATCAGGGAACGGCTCGAACGCGAGCTGGAGATGGTCGACCGGTTGGGGCTGCACGACCTCTTCCTCGCGGTGGCCTCGACCGTGGCGGACGTCCGTGAGCTGGGGGTGCTGGTGGCCTGCCGCGGCTCGGCGGCCGGCAGCCTGGTGTGCTTCGCGCTGCGCATCAGTGACGTGGACCCGATCGCGAACGACCTCGCGTTCGAGCGGTTCATGAACCCCTACCGCGACGAACTGCCCGACATCGACCTGGATGTGGAGTCGCACCGTCGCGAGGACGTCTACGACCTGGTGATGGCCCGGTTCGGTGAACACCGCACCGCCTGCGTGGCGATGATGGAGACCTTCCAGGCCAAGATGGCCGTCCGCGAGGTCGGCAAGGTCCTCGGGCTGCCACGCGAGGAGCTCGACACGATCGCGGGCAGCTTCACCCACGCCAGGGCACGTGACGTGCGCGAGCTCGTGACCAGGCTCCCGGAGCTGGCCCACAGCAACCTCGACGCCGGCCAGTTGGCGACCCTGTTCGACGTGGTCGAACGGATCGACGGGTTCCCCCGGCACGTGGCGATGCACCCGTGCGGGATCCTCCTCGGCGACGTCGAGCTGACCTCACGCACGCCCCTGGAGCGTTCGGCCCACGGCTACTCGATGAGCCAGTTCGACAAGGACGACGTCGCCGATCTCGGGCTGCTCAAGCTCGACGTGCTGGGGGTGCGGATGCTCTCCGCGATGCGTCACTGCCTGACGTTGGTCAACGGCTCGGCGGACACGCCACCGACCCGCGAGCCCGACCCCACGCTGGTCGGTCGCGACGAGCAGGGCCGGCTCTCGCTCGACCACGTCCCGCACGGTGATCCCGACACCTACGCGCTGATCCGCTCCACACACTCGGTGGGGATCTTCCAGATCGAGTCACCGGGTCAGCGCGAGCTGCTCGGTCGCCTGCAACCCGACCGGTTCGGGGACCTGATCACGGAGATCTCGTTGTTCCGGCCCGGACCGGTCAAGGCCGACATGGTCAGCCCCTACGTCGCCCGCCGCCACGGCGAGGAGACCTTCACCTACCCGCACCCGACGCTCGCGTCCGTGCTCGACCAGACCTACGGCGTGATCGTCTACCACGAGCAGGTGATGGGCGTGCTCTCGGTGCTGACCGGTTGCGACCTCGCCTACGCCGATCTGCTGCGTCGACAGCTCTCGGATCGGCGCAAACAACCCACGATCCGGGCCTGGGTGCTGTCACGTGCCCAGGCGCGGGGGATCGCCCGCACCGATGCGGAACGCATCTGGGAGCAGCTCGCCTCGTTCGCCTCGTTCGGGTTCTGCAAGGCGCACGCGGCCGCGTTCGCGGTGCCCACCGAGCGCTCGGCGTTCCTCAAGGCGCACGTGTTCCCGGAGTTCGTCGCGGGGCTGCTCACCCACGACCCCGGGATGTACCCACGCCGCATGATCCTCGACGAGTGCCGGTTGTTCGGCGTCGCGGTGCTGCCTCCCGACGTGAACCGTTCCATCGGCGCCTACACCGTCGAGGTGCTCGACCGTGGCCTCGCGGACCACCACCTCGGCCTGACCGCGGCGATCCGGGCCTCACGGACGGGGACGGACCCGGCGGCCGTGCTCGCTTCGCTGCCGAGCGGTTGGTCCTGGCCGGAGGACGCCGCTCGCCCGTTGCCGCCGTCCGGGCACGACGCCGGCGTGGCCGGTGACGGGTACCGCCACGCGGTGCGGATCGGCCTGCAGGACGTCGCCGGGATCACGGAGGCGGAGATCGAGGCGCTGGTGACCGGCCGGCCCTTCACCTCGTTGGCGGACCTGCGTGAGCGTGGCGGTCTGTCGCGCCCGACCGTGGAGGCCCTGGTCGATGCCGGGGCGTTGGATCAGGTCGCCGGGGTCGGACGGCGTGACGGCCCGTCCGGTCGTCGTGCGTTGCGCTTGGCGGCCGAGGAGCTGTGGCGCGACCGGGCCGCCCGACGACGGTCGCCGGAGGCGCGCGTCGAGCAGACACGGTTGGACCTGCTCGGTGACCAGACACCGCAGCTGCCCGGCGAGCGGGCGGGCGAGCTGGTGCGTGCCGAGCTGGCCGCGACCGGGCTGGACGTCTCCCGCCACGTCGCGAGCTTCTACGAGCCGTTGCTCGAGGTGCTCGGGGTGACCAGAGCGTGCGACCTGCCGGCGGTCTCCACCCAGCGCACGGTGCGGGTCGCCGGGGTGAAGGTGGCCGTGCAGTCACCGGCACAGCGGTCCGGGCAGCGGGTGCTCTTCCTCTCGCTGGACGACGCCACCGGTCAGACGCAGACCACCTACTTCGAGCGCTCGCTGGACGGATGCGCCTGGACCGTGCTGCACGCCTGGCTCCTGGTCGCGGAGGGCCGGGTCACCCGCCGCGGCCATCGGGGTGCCACCGTCACCGGCGCACGGGCGTGGGACCTGGCACGTCTGTGGCGTGCCTGGCAGGAGGGCTGGCTCGACCATGCGCTGGCCGAGCAGGGCACGCCGGCGCCACACGAGCGTGCCGTGTCGCGGCCCGCGGGCATCCACGCCTCCGAGTTCGGCCGCGGCAGCCGGTGACCGCTGGCACGGCTGCCGGGCCGGTCCCCCTGCCGAGCCCGGGTCGTGCTGGGGAGCCGGGGGGCCCTGCCGGGCCGACAGCTACCCTCCACCGGATGCGCCACGTGGTATGGGACTGGAACGGCACGCTCTTCGACGACCAGCACCTGGTCATCGAAGGCCTCAACGCCGTCCTCGACGACGCCGGGATGGGGCGTGTGGACCTCGCGACCTACCAGCGCCTCTACACCCGGCCGGTCAAGGTCTTCTACGAGCGCCTGTTCGAGCGTCCCATCGATGCGGACGAGTGGGCCCACCTCGACGAGGTCTACCACGCCGGCTACCGAGCGGCGCTGCACCGTGCCGGGCTGGCCGAGGACGTCCCGGACGCCCTGGCCGAGGTCGAGCGCGCCGGCGCCAGCCAGTCGTTGCTCTCGATGTGGCGCCACGAGGAGCTCGTGCCGTTGGTCGATCGGCTCGGGATCGGGGAGTGGTTCGCTCGTGTCGACGGGTTACGGGGTCCGGGTGGTGGCCTGAAGGCGCCCCACCTCGAGGTGCATCTCGAGCAGCTGATGGCGCCGGAGACCCTCGATCCCTCCCGGGTGCTGGTGGTCGGTGACGCGCTCGACGACGCGGCGGCCGCCGAGCACATCGGGGCCAGCTGCGTGCTCTACGACGGTGGTTCGCACCCGCGGGCCGAGCTGCTCGCCGCCGGCGTCCCGGTCGCGAGCACGCTCACCGAAGCGTTGGAGCGTGCCGGCGTCGGCTGACCCATCATCCTGCCGGGCGGCGGGTTGCGACGCTCAGGCCGGGAGCGTGGCCGGTCCGAGGACCGGGTCGTCCGCGAGCGACGACGCCCCCTCGAAGCGCAGGCCGACGGGACCGGCGGTGGGCCCGGGCTCGACGCGGACGTCCAGTGCCGCGCCCGGCCAGCCGACCACCAACGCGTCGCCGTCCTCCGCCACCTCGGCACCGAGGCTGCACCAGAGACGCCGCGCCGCGTCCCGATCGGGATGCGTGAGGGTGGGACCGATCAGGCGGGCCGCCGTCGGCGAGGGCTCCCGCAGCGGCTCGTCCATGGTGCTCGCCCACTGCTCGTCGGTCCGGCCCGACCAGGCGACCTGCACGATCATCCCGCCGACCTGCGAGGGCCGCAGGAACCCCTCGTGCCAGACGTCACCTTCCGCGAACACGTCCACGACGTCGTACCCCTCGTCGCGCAACGTCCCGACGGCGGGCAGCAGCTCCGGCACCGTCAGGGTCACGTGGTGGATGCGCGCACCGAAGCGTGCGACGAAGGCCGCGGCGAAGCTGTCGTCGCCGACCGGTTCGAGCAACTCGAGCTTCGCGCCGCCGCGGTAGCGCAGCTGGCGGGTGCCGAAGCCGGCCTGCTCGTCGCGGAGCAGGGGGCTCGCCCACTCGCCGCCGAGACCTCGCCACCTCGCCGCGGCCGTTCCGAGGTGGGGGACGGCGACGGCGACGTGGTCCGGGACGGACGCGATGGGCACGGAACGCTCCTGGGAACCGACGTCGCCCCGGCGGGAGCCGTCAGCGGGGACGCGGAGCGCGGGAGCCTACCCAGCGCCGGCCGCGACCCGGGTGGCCGGCGCCGGGACGCTACGCTCGTGGCGAACGCGCGTTCGCCCGCCCCGGTGGCCGGTCGGCCTGCGACCCCGGCGTCGGACCCCGGCCTGCGGTCCCGACGTCGGATCCCGGCCTGCGGTCCCGACGTCGGAGCCCGGTGTCCCGGCTTCGGGGAGGGCGCGGCGATGTCGACGGCGACCGTGAGGTGGCAGGTGACGACCGATCACCCGGAGCCGGTGCTGCACGTGGACATGGACGCGTTCTACGCCTCCGTCGAGCAGCGTGACGACCCCGCCCTACGAGGCAAGCCGATCGTGGTCGGGGGAGCGGGTGGTCGTGGTGTCGTGGCGGCGGCGTCCTACGAATCCAGACGGTTCGGCGTCCACAGCGCGATGCCGATGGTGCGGGCCCGACGCCTGTGCCCGGACCTGGTCGTGGTGCCGCACCGGTTCGAGCGCTACCGCTCGGTCTCGCGCCAGGTGATGGCGATCCTGCTCGACGTGACCCCGGCGGTGGAACCGTTGTCGCTCGACGAGGCGTTCCTGGACGTCTCCGGCGCGGTCCGGCTGTTCGGGTCCCCGCCGGAGATCGGGGAGGCGATCCGGACGCGGGTGCGGGAGGAGCTCGACCTGCCGTGCTCGGTCGGCGTCGGCCCGACGAAGTCGATCGCGAAGCTGTTGTCCGGTAAGGCGAAGCCCGACGGTCTCGCGCACTGGCCGGCCGGCGAGGTGGTCGACCGCCTGCGGCCGCTGCCGGTGTCGGACCTGTGGGGTGCTGGGCCGAAGACGGTCGAACGGTTGACCGCGTTCGGGTTCCACACCGTGGGCCAGCTCGCCGACGCGGACCTGCCCACGCTCCAGCGGGTGGTCGGTGACGCCCTCGGCGGGCAGCTGCACCAGCTCGCTCGCGGCGTGGATCCCCGTCGGGTCGACCCCGCCGAACCGGCGCGTTCGATCTCGGCCGAGCAGACCTTCGCGGAGGACCTCGACGACCCCGTCGAGCTGCACCGGCAGGTCCTGAAGCTCGCGGAGAAGGTCGGCCGTCGTCTGCGCGCCACCGAGGTGGCGGGGCGCACGATCACGCTGAAGGTCCGGTTCGCCTCGTTCGAGACCGTGAGCCGGTCGTGGACGCTGCCGGCCCCGACGGACCGGACCCACGACCTCGTCGCGGTGGCGACGGAACTGCTCGACGGCCTGCGTCTCGAGCGCGTCCGCGTGCGCCTCCTCGGCGTGGGCGTCTCCAACCTCGGTGAGGCCGAGGCGGCCCGTCAGCTGACGCTCGACGCCGCCTCCGACGACGAACCCACGTCACAGGCGATCGCCACGGCGTTGGGCGATCCGCGCTGGGAGCGCGTCGAGCGGGTGGCGGACTCCGTCGCGGAGCGCTTCCGCGGGATCGACGTCTCCTACGCCGCGTTGCTCGATCATCGCGAGGATCCCGACGAGGTGGCGCCGCGACACGAGGACCGCCGCGACGCCGAGCGTGTGTCCGAGGAGCCGGACCCGCCTGCCGACCCGAGCTGACCAGGCACCGAG
>SKTG01000401.1 GCA_007118045.1 Nitriliruptoraceae bacterium | reverse complement strand
CGCCTCGAGATCGTCGACCAGTGGTCGGACGAGCGCGGCCAACACGGGCGCTGGGTGCTGGTGCAACCCCTGAGCGAGGCGGCCGGCTAGCGGCCCCAGCCCCCGGAGCGACGCGATCCGCCCAGCTGCGACGCTGGAGCTCACCGAAGAAGTCGGCGCCTGCCGCACGGAGGCGAGCTAGGATCGGGTGCGCGTCACGTCCGGACGGTCAGCCGTTCGAACGGGCCCGGGGAGCCGGGCTGCGACGCAGGAGGACCGGTGCATGTCGCACGGGCTCACCGTCTCACGTGGCTCCGTCCGCGAGCCCACTGCCGGCCTCCACCTGCGTGCTCCGCGATGGTCGGCCGTGCGCTCCCTCCCTCTCTCCGCGCGGCGGGACGGGCAGTGGTCCGGCCCCGAGGGGGTGGTCGCGTGAGCAGCGACCCCGAGGACCCCACACCTTGGCAGCAGCGGGTGCTGGACAACCTCTGGTTGCTGCTCGCCGTGAGCATCGTGGTGCCGAGCGTGCTGTACCTGGGCTGGGGCCTGTGGGAGCTCGCCGAGCTGCCCACGTGGGGCCAGTAGGAGAACACCGTGAGCGACGCCCGATCGCCTGAGGACGAGCGGGAGCTCAACACGCTGACCCCGCCCGAGAAGGTGTGGTGGAAGCGCCTCGGGCCGGACGAGCGGCGATGGCTGACCATCGCCTTCGTCTGGTGTCTGATCCTGTTCACCGGGATGTACGTCTGGATGGGCATCGGAGACCAGCAGACCCCGATCGAGTCGTACCGCATCGACCCCGACGACTTCGCGGCGGAGACGACCGCGTTCATCGAGGAGCACCAGGTCGACGAGATGGAGGGCGTCCCGGTGGTCGCGCCCCCGCCCGGGAGCAACGTCTACCTGCAGGCGAGCCAGTTCCAGTTCCGTCCCGTGCTCCAACTCGAGGAGGGTGAGACCTATCGGTTGCTGGTCTCGTCCACCGACGTGCAGCACGGCTTGTCGTTCCAGCCGGTCAACCTCAACTTCCAGGTGCTCCCGGGCTACCTCTACGTGATCGAGATCACCCCTGACCGGCCCGGGGAGTATCCGATGATCTGCAACGAGTTCTGCGGTCTCGGTCATCACGTGATGACCGGCATGGTCATCGTCGCCGAGGCCGGCGCGGAAGGGAACGCGCCGTGATGACCACCAGGACGGCGCCCTCGCGCATCTGCAACGTCACCGGCTTCATCATCAACCGGGACGGCCAGCAACTCGCGCTGGCCCACGTGGTGTCGGGGGTCGTGCTGCTCGCTCTCGGCGGGCTGATGGCGATCCTCATCGCCCTGCAGCGCCAGGGCCTGCCGATCAGCGACGACTGGTGGTACCGCCTGCTGGCCAGCCACGGCGCCACCATGCTGCTGTTCTGGCTGCTGCTGTTCGAGGTCGGGGCCCTCTACTGGGGTTCGACCATGCTGCTCAACGCGCGCATGCGCGCGCCCAGGGTGGCGTGGGCGAACTTCGGGATGATGATCCTGGGCATCCTGATGGCCCAGTGGGCCATGTTGTCCGGCAACGCCACCGTGATGTTCACGGCCTACCCGCCGCTGACCGCTCACCCGGTCTACTACGCGGGCATCCTGCTGTTCGCCGTCGGCGTGCTGCTGGCCGTGGTGCTGTTCTTCGCCAACGTCGTCGGCGCGAAGCGGGACGCCACCTACGAGGGCTCGGTGCCGCTGGTCGTGTACGGGCTGGTGGCCGCCGCGGTCATCGCGGTCTACGCCCTGGGCACGGGCGCGGTCGCCTACGGCCTGCTGTTCCTGCAGTCGATCGGCGTGATCGAAACCGTCGATCCCGCCACCTACCGGCTGTTCTTCTGGGGGATCGGCCACGGTGCCCAGCAGGTCAACCTCGCAGCCATGGTGGCGGTGTGGTACGCGCTGATCGGGCTCACCGTCGGCGGGCGTCCCGTCAACGAAGGCCTGAGCCGCTTCGCGTTCCTGCTCCTGATCGCCTTCATCCACCTCGGGGCCGTCCACCACGTGCTGGTGGATCCCGGCCTCGGGACCAGCCACCGCATCATGAACACCAGCTACATGCTCTACCTCGCCGTGCTGGCCAGCCTCATCCACGCCTTCTCCATCCCCGCCGGCATCGAGGCCGCACAACGGGAACGCCACGGCGCACGGGGGATGTTCGGCTGGTTGGTGCGGGCGCCGTGGCGTGAACCCGGGTTCTCGTCCCTGGTCCTCTCGGTGGTCTACTTCGGCTTCATCGCCGGGGTCACCGGCGTGCTGATGGGCACGATGCAGCTGAACATGCTGATCCACAACACGCTGTTCGTGGTCGGCCACTTCCACGCCACGGTGGTCTCGGGCACGACGCTCGCGTTCATGGGCATCTCGTACTACCTGCTGCCGTTGCTCTCGCAGCGCAAGCTGGTCGCGCCGCGGATGGCGCAGTTGCAGCCGTACGTGTTCGCGGGCGGCGTCGCCCTGCTCACCCTGGCGATGCTGCAGGCCGGTCGCCTGGGCGTCCCGCGGCGGGTCGCGGACCTCGAGTACAGCGACGCGCCGCTCGGTGTGACGGTGTTCCAGTCCGGTCCGACTCCGACGGTGATGCTGCTCGTGTCCGTCGGAGCGCTGATCGCCGTGGTGGGCGGCATCATGTTCGTGTGGGTGATGGTGGCCACCCTGCTGACGGGCGAGCGGAGCGAGCGCCCCGACCAGGGGCTGGGTTTCGCCATCGGCGCCCCCGCACGCGAACGCCAGGAGGTGCTGCGGGAGATGGCCGCGGCCACCCGGACCAAGCCGACGACCGACACGACGGTGGACGCCCGCGGTCTGAAGGGCCGTTGGCAACGCTTCGAGGCACCCGGGACCTACCTCCTGGTCCTGATCTTCCTGGCCTGGTTCGTCGTCATGTACGTCGTCGCCCACTTCAACCTCGCCCAAGCCTGGCCGGTGGGCTGACGGTGGCGAGCCACGCAGCGACCACGACCGCCTCAACGTTGGCGCTGCGGCGGGTCGTGGCCGACTACACGAGCCTGACCAAACCCCGGATCATCGAGCTGCTGCTCGTCACCACCGTCCCGGCGATGATCGTCGCCGCCGGAAGCTGGCCGGGACTCGGGCTCGTGGCCGCCACGGTGGCCGGGGGCGCCCTGGTGTCGGGCTCGGCGCATGCCACCAACATGGTCTACGACCGTGACATCGACGCCGCGATGGCACGGACCGCGCCCCGACCGCTGCCCTCGGGACGGATCTCCGTCGGGGGTGCGTCCCTCTTCGCCGCCGTGCTGCTGGCGGCCGGCACCGGGCTGCTCTACGGGGTCGCCGGCGTGCTCGCGGCCGCGCTCACCGTCGTGGCCTGGGGGCACTACGTCATCGTCTACACCGTCTGGCTCAAGCGTCGCAGCGATCAGAACATCGTCATCGGAGGCGCGGCGGGAGCCCTCCCGCCGGTGATCGGCTGGGCGGCGGTGACCGGTGCCACGCCGGCCCCGGCCTGGGCGCTCTTCGCCGTGATCGTGCTCTGGACACCCACCCACTTCTGGGCGCTGGCCATCGGCACCGGTGACGACTACGAGCACGCCGACGTGCCGATGCTCAACGTCGTCCGTGGCGTGGAGACCGCCGCCCGTCACGGCCTGGTCTACGCGCTGGCCACCGTCGCGGCGTCGCTCGCCCTGCCCGTGCTCGGCGTCGGGGGCTGGCCGTTCGCACTGGTCGCCGCGGTGCTCGGTGCCTGGTTCGCGGCGCGATCCCTGCGACTGGTCCGTGAACCGACGAAAGCCGCCGCGTGGCGGTTGTTCCACGCCTCGATCGTCTACCTGGCGGCGCTGTTCCTCGCCGTCGGTGTGACGGTCCTGTGGAGCTGAGGATGCCGGTCGCTGCCATCGCCGGTCGCGGCCTGGTGATGCTCGGCGTCGTCGCCGGCCTGCTGACCCTGCAAGCCCCCGCCGCGGAGGGCCACACCCGCACGAAGGAGACCACCAACGTCGTCAGCCGGATCGTCGACGATCCCGCGCTCCCGGGGGTGGCGTGGACCGTGCACACCGGTGGGCTCCTCATCGAGGTCGAGCACGACGGTGACGGCGTGCTCGTCATCGAGGGCTACGAGGGCGAGCCGTACCTGCGGATCGGTCCGCACGGCGTCGAACGCAACCGCAACTCCCCGGCGACCTACCTCGGCCAGGACCGGTTCGGCAACGTCGCGATCCCACCGAACGCGGACGCGGATGCCACGCCCGACTGGCGACGTCTCAGTGACCGTCCCGAGCACCTCTGGCACGACCACCGGGTGCACTGGATGTCACCCTCTCCGCCGGAGGTCGTCGACGTCGGCCCGCTGGAGCGTGGGCTGATGGCCCTCGACCTCGTCGGCCATCTCGGCAACACGGGCGGGGAGCAGGTCGAACTGCGATCCTGGGCGGTCCCGGTCACCTACGACGGGGAGCCCGCCGTCCTCGGCGGGGAGCTCGCCTGGCGGGACGCGCCGTCCGCGCTGCCGTGGCTGCTGCTGGCCGCAGCCCTTGCGGTCCCCGGCCTCCTCGGACTGCGCCGGGCGGACCGGGCGGGGATGGCGCGACCGGCGGCGCTCCTGGTCGGTGCCGTCGCGACGGTCAACGGGGTGCACCTCGTCGACGACCTGATCGCCTGGCCATCACACCCTCTCGACGACCTCTTCGGCCTCATGCACACCGGGATGTTCCTCATGGTCGGACTCGTCGGCGCGGTGTGGGCGTGGCGTGTCGAGGCGGGCCGCCTGTTGGCCCTGGGCATCGCGGGCGCCGGGGTCCTCTATCACCAGGGCCTGGTGCACGGGCCCATCCTGCTGGCCTCGGGCTTCCCCACGGTGTGGCCGGACCCGTTGATCCGTCTCACCGTGGCGCTCGCGTTCGCCCAGGCCGGGGTCGTGGCCGTGGTGCTCGTCATCGGTCGGCGACGCGGGGGACATCGGGAAGGCGATCAGCCCTCGTCGACGACCTCGAGCACGGCTTCCATCCCCGCTTCCCGGTGACCGGGGACCGCGCAGTAGACCGTGTAGGTGCCGGGGCTGTCCACGGTGAACGTCCCGGTCTCGGTCTGGTTGGCGTCGGCATGGACGACCTCCACGTCCTCACCGTCCAGATCCTCGATCACGAAGTCGTGCTCGACGCCGCCGGAGGTCAGGGTGACGGTCACCTCCTGGCCGGCGGGCACGGTGAACGCGTCGGGGTCGAACTCCAGGGAGTCCTCACCCATCACCTCGATGTCGGTGGCCGCCTCGCCCCCTCCGTCGTCGCCCCCGCATCCGGCCAGCCCGAGGGCGGTCGCCGCCAGCACGGCGGTGAACAGCGTGGGTCTCATGGCGTCACTCCTCGATGATGGCCTCGACGTGCCGGCCGCGGCCCGGGCCTCCGGGAGGGGTGTCGGACCCGGGACCACGCGGACCGCGTGGCCGAGCCGGTCTCGACGTGGTCGAGCCCGTCCCGTGGGCTTACGACCTGGTGCTCCGCCTGGCAAGGGCCGAAGGTCCCACGCCGCCGGAGGGATCGGCGTCGACCGTGTGGCTCGTGCGGGGTGGCCCGCTCCGTTGCGATCGGCCGACGGCGCCCGGCCACACGAGCCGCGTCGGGTGTGTGTGGCGTGTGGGGCGTGTGAGGCGCGTGAGGCGCGTGAGGCGCGTGAGGCGCGGTACGGGTCAGCTCGGGTCGAGCACGGGGACCTCGGCGACGGAGATCTGGAAGGCCGAGGAAACGGCGTAGGTCACGCCCTGCTCGTCGACGACGGCGGCGCGGGCCTGGATCTTGCGTCCGTCGGCCTCGTCCATCAGTCCGACGATCCGCAGCGCCTCCATCACCGGGGCCGCCCGGAACACGCGCAGGTGGTAGCCGCTCAGCAACGCTCCCGTGTGCCCCAGGGAGCGGACGTGATCCATGGACGCCCAGACGGTCGGACAGTCCAACAACGCGCTGATCAGCAGGTCGTCGACGCCCCCGTCGACACCGAGCTCCTCGTCGGCCACCCACGGCATGATGACGCTGCGATCGGTGGCCGGCCGCGGATGCAGCCGCTGCCCGAGCGGATGGGTCGGGTGCGGTCCGCAGATCACGCACGTGGGGAACGCGTACTGCGGCACCGCGACCGGCAGCGGCGCCATCGCCAGGTCCAGCAGGTCGAACGCCCGAGGAGCCGGATCGTGGCCGGCGAGCTCCACCTCGGCGCTCACCAGCAGGGTGTCGCCGTGTCGGGTCTCCACCTCGTACCGCGCCGGGACGTCCGTACCCCGCACCCGGGCACGAAGCTCGCGGCCGAGCGGGGTGGGTGCGTGCAGGCGGGCGTCGAAGCCGGTGAGTGGGGCGTCGAACCGGTCGGCCTGCCGTGCGATGGCGATGCACACCCCGGCGGCGAGTCCGCCCTGCAGGATGCCGGGAGGACCGTCCAGGCCCGGCGCCGCGTACAGCGCGCGTTCCAGCCACCCGTCGTCGCTGACGGTGGCGTCGGCGCTCAGCTCGAGACCGAGGCGCTCGGGGCCGGCGGGCAGCAGGGTCGTCATCGCCCGCACGTTAGTGCGTACGTCGGGGACGCCGGCATCCGCGTCGAGGGTGCTCGCCTCCGGACCTCCTTGGTCGTACGTTCGGTCATCGCAGGCCGAGCCGCGGCCGGCGAGCAGGAGCGCGACCAGTGCGTTGCCCGGGGTGTGGGGTCGATGACGACCGGGTCGTGGACAGCAGACCGTCCACGTCGGGTGACGCCGTGCGCCGACGACGTGAGTGCCGCCGGTGCGCGCTGCGGTTCACCACGTTCGAGCGGGTGGAGACCCCGGAGCTGATGGTCCGCAAGCGGTCGGGTGGGCTGGTGCCGTTCTCGCGACGGAAGGTCCACGAAGGCATGGCTCGCGCGGGCAAGGGGCGCCTTGCACCGGCCGCCCTCGAGGAGGCCGCCTTGGAGGTCGAGCAGGCCGTCCGCGCGAGCGGCGCGACCGAGATCAGCTCCGAGCAGGTGGGCCTGCAGGTGCTCGCCCAGCTTCGGGAGCTCGACCAGGTCGCGTACGTGCTCTTCGCCAGCGTCTACAAGGACTTCCAGGGGCCGGAGGACTTCGAGCAGGAGCTCTCGACCCTTCGCAAGGAGGCGCCACCCAAGTCGGCATGAGGGCGGGCTCAACGCTCGGTGACCCCGGCGGGAGCATCGCTGGCGCACACGGACCCGGTGAGGGCCCGCGCCGACCCGGCCACGGCACGCGCGGACCCGGCGACGGTACGCGCGGATCCGGCG
>SKTG01000033.1 GCA_007118045.1 Nitriliruptoraceae bacterium | reverse complement strand
TCGCCAGCGGCGCCTCGCGAACGGCCGGCGGCGCGGGGACCGTCAGCGGCGCGGGGACCAACCCCGGTACGCGGAGGGGAGGCGGCGAGGCGCCCGACCCGGGGGACCGGTCCGGTGACTCGTCGGGTCCGCCACCACCGCCGGCACGACCTCGAGCCGACACCGAGCGCCGGGGCGGCTTCGCGCCACCGGACTGAGTAGCCGACGGCGGCTGCAGCGGGTCCTCGGTGGTCGGCGACCGCTCACCGGCGCAGGCCGTGAGCGCGGCCGCAGGCGACGCCGCCAGCAGGCGGTCGGTGCGCGTCCGCGAACGCGACCTCCTCGACGTCCCCGGTGGGACGCCGAGGCCGTGCTCCGTGCCGCCGGACCGACGTCGACCGCACGGAGCGGTCGTCGGGGCCGAGGGGCGTCGAGGGCTAGGCTGGCGGGCCTGCGTGCCGTCGCACGACGCCGAGCCTCGACCCGGGAACCGAAGCGACCGATGTCCTACCAGGTGAAGCTCGAGGTCTTCGAGGGGCCGTTCGACCTGCTCCTGCACCTCATCTCGCGCCGCCAGGTGGAGGTCACCGAGATCGACCTCGGTGACATCACCGCCGACTTCCTCGAGCATCTCGGCGAAGGGCTCGAGGAGCTCGACCTCGACACCGCCACCCGCTTCCTCGTGGTCGCCGCGACGCTGGTGGAGCTGAAGGCGGCGCGCCTGCTGCCGAAGGAGGAACGCGAGGAGGTCGAGGACCTGCTCGGCGAGGCGCGGGACATGCTCTACGCGCGCCTGCTCGAGTACCGGGCGTACCGCGACGTGGCGCGCATCCTCGAGCACGGGTTGACGCGTGGGCAGGCGTTCGTGGGCCGTGACGTGCCGCCGGAGCCCTGGGTGCAGCGGCTGGTCCCGGAGACCCCGCTGCCGGTCGACGCCGCTGGCCTGGCAGCCCTGGCCGCGGCCGTCACGACGCCGTCGCCGCCGCCGGAGGTGGACCTCTCCCACATCCGTCGCAGCTACCTCACGATCCGGGAAGCCTCCTTGCAGGTGCTCGGCGCGCTGCCCGAGGACGGCGGTTCGCGGCCGTTCGGTGCCCTGGCCTCGGAGCGACACCGCGGTGACCGCGTGGTGCTGTTCCTGGCCCTGCTGGAGCTGTTCAAGCTCGGTCACGTCGCCCTCGACCAGCCCGACCACCGTGGCCCGCTGGGAGTCGCCCGGCGGGGCCGCGAGGCGGACCTCGAGGCGCTGGTGGACGCCGTCGAGGAGGCCGCCGACGCTGCCGACGAGACCGCCGAGCGTGGCGAGCAGGGGGAGTCCGAGCGCGGCGAGCAGGGGGAGTCCGAGCGCGACGACGGGCCGAGCGAGCGCCACGAGACGCTGACCCAGCGCGATCACGAGGCGGCGGTCCACGTCGACGGAGACGAGCGGGTCACGACCCGGAGCGGAGACGACGCGTGACCACCCTCGCCGTGCGACAGGGCATCGAGGCCCTGCTGTTCCTGGCTGACGAGCCGGTCGACCCGGCGACCCTGGCCGAGCTGGTCGGGACCTCACCGGACGAGGCCGAGGCCGCGTGCGAGGCGTTGGCCACCGATTACGAGGAGCAGGAGCGTGGGCTCGCCGTCCGCGCCTCGGCGGGGGGCTGGCGCATGTACACCGCGCCGATCGTCAAGCCGGTGGTGGAACGGTGGGCGCTGCTCGGCCGCAGCGGGCGGCTCACCCAGGCGGCGCTCGAGACGCTGGCGGTCATCGCGTACAAGCAGCCGATCGGGCGCCAGGAGATCGGTGACATCCGCGGTGTGAACGCCGACGGAGCCGTCCGCAGCCTCGTGGCCCGCGGGTTCGTCGCCGAGGTGGGTCGCGACCCGGGACCTGGCCAGGCGTTGCTCTACGGCACGACGCGGCTGTTCCTCGAGCGGCTCGGGTTGGGCTCGCTCGACGAGCTGCCTCCGCTGACCGACTACCTGCCCGAGGCGCCGGCGCCGGACGAGCCGCAGCTGGACACGCTGCGGGAGGTCCGTCGCCGGCTGGCTGCTGGTGGCGACCTTCCCTCACGCACCCTCGGTGGCCGCAACGACGCCCAGACCAACACCGGCGGTGACGAGGCCGAGGGCGACGATCACGACGTGCTCCCGCCGCCCGAGGCACCGGTCGGCACGCGTGACGCGGACGACGCCGGGATGGACGAACTCACGGAGCGGCTCGACGTGGCGGCTCGCAACGCGGTCGGGCAGCTGCGGGCCGCCAGGGCGGCGAGCGAGCCGTCCAGCGACGCGGACGACGCGGCGACGACCGGATCGGTGGGCGACGCCGACGACACCGGCCAAGCCGGCGGACACGAGCGACCCGAGCACGGCCCGAGCGACCCCGCCGGGCACGAGCGACCGCCCGACGACGCTGACCACGCCGGCGAGGGCACCGACACGACGGGGACCACCAGCGGGTCCGGCGAGGAGCACGACCGTGGCTGAGCAACGCCTCCAGAAGGTGCTCGCCGCCGCGGGGATCGCCTCCCGCCGCGCCAGCGAGGAACTGATCGCGCAGGGCCGGGTGACCGTCAACGGCGAGGTCGCCACGCTCGGGGCCAAGTGCGAACCGGCCAGCGACGTGGTCGCCGTCGACGGCGAGCGCATCAACGTCGACCCGGACCGCGTGTACGTGATGCTCAACAAGCCTCGCGGGGTGGTCACGACCGCCGACGACCCGCAGGGGCGACCGACCGTCATGGAGCTGATCAACCTGCCGCAACGGTTGTTCCCGGTCGGGCGGCTCGACCAGGACACCGAGGGCCTGTTGCTGCTCACCAACGACGGCGAGCTCACCAACGCGCTCACGCACCCGTCGTACGGGGTCGAACGGACCTACGTGGCGCTCGTGCCCGGACCCGTCCGCAAGCGGGCGCTGGCGCAGCTGCGCGAAGGTGTCGAGCTCGACGACGGGCTCGCCAGGGCGGCCCGCGCGCGCGTGCTCGAGACCGAGAAGAGCAAGGCGCTGCTCGAGATCGTCATGACCGAGGGGCGCAAGCGCGAGATCCGGCGGATGCTCGGCGCGTTGGACCTCACGGTCGAGCGGTTGGCGAGGGTGGCCTACGGCGGTGTGGAGCTCGGGGACCTGCGCCAGGGCAAATGGCGCTTCCTCAGCCAGGCCGAGATCGCCGAGCTGCACCGTGCGACCGGCGCGACGGCCGCCAGTGGTGAGAAGGGGACACGATGAGCGAGCGTGTGCGGGCCCTTCGGGGTGCGACGACGTTGGAACAGGACGAGCGCGAGCACCTGATCGAGCGCACCCAGGAGCTCATCGGGCAGCTGTTCGAGCGCAACGGCTTGCACGAGGACGATCTCGTCTCGATCGTGTTCACGGCGACGAGCGACGTGCACAGCGCCTACCCGGCCGAGGCGGCCCGCGAGGCCGGCATCACCCACGTGCCGCTGCTGTGCGCACGCGAGCTGGAGATCGACGGCGGTATCCCGCGCTGCATCCGGGTCCTGGTGCACGCCTATACGACCCAGTCCCAGCGCGAGCTGCGGCACCCCTACCTCCACGCGGCCCGCCAGCTGCGCACGGACCTGCTCGAGTGACACCGCGCCCCATCGCGCCGCTCGACCGCCCGCCGGACGTCACCCTGACGGTGCCGGGCTCGAAGAGCCTGACCAACCGGGCGCTGATCGCCGCGGCCCTGGCGGACGGAGCCTCGACGCTGACCGGGGTGCTCTTCGCCGACGACACCACGGCGATGCTGAGCGCGCTGACGCAGCTCGGTGTCGGGATCGAGGTCGACGAGGCCTCGGCCACGGTCCGCGTGGTGGGCACCGACGGTCGCGTGCCCGCCGACGAAGCCAGCCTCGACGTGCGTCTGTCGGGGACCACCGCCCGCTTCCTGGCGCCGCTGCTCGCGCTCGGGCACGGCCGCTACCGCCTCGACGCCGCACCACCCTTCCGCACCCGCCCGATGGCCCCCACCATCGCCGCACTGCGCCACCTCGGTGTCCACGTCGAGGAGGTCGGGGAACCGGGCCACCTCCCGATCGAGCTGCGCGCGGCGGGGCTGGCCGGCGGACGCGTCCCGGTCGCCGGCGACGCGTCCAGCCAGTTCCTCTCCGGCCTGCTGCTGGCCGGCCCCGCCACCCGTGAGGGCCTCGAGCTCGAACTGACCACCCCGCTGGTCTCCGAGCCCTACGTCGCGCTGACGACGGCGGTCATGGAGGCCTTCGGGGCCGCGCCCGCCCGGCCGGCGCCCGACCGCTTCGTCGTCCCACCGACCGGTTACACGGCGACCACCTACGCCGTCGAGCCCGACGCCAGCGCCGCCAGCTACCTCCTCGCCGCCGCGGCCATCACGGACGGGCGGGTCCGGGTCGCCGGGCTGACCGAGGACGCGCGGCAGGGGGACGCGGGCTTCGCGCGGGTCCTCGAACGCATGGGTGCCGAGGTCGTGGTCGACGCGCACGGCACGGAGGTCCGCGGCACCGGGGCGTTGCACGGCATCGAGGTCGATCTGGGTCCGATGTCCGACACCGCCCAGACGCTGGCCGCCACCGCGGTGTTCGCCGACGGGCCGACGCGCATCACCGGCATCGGCTTCATCCGCGCCAAGGAGACCGACCGCATCGGAGCGATGGTCACCGAACTGCGGCGCTGCGGCATCGACGCGGAGGAGGAACCGGACGGGTTGGTGATCCACCCCGGTCGACCCCGACCCGCCACGATCGCCACCTACGACGACCACCGCATGGCCATGAGCTTCGCGTTGCTCGGCCTGCGCGTGGACGGCATCGCGATCGCCGACCCCGGGTGCGTCGCCAAGACCTTCCCGACCTACTTCGAGGTGCTCGAGCAGCTGCGCCGGCTGCGGGCCTGACCCGGACGCCACGTCCGGTCGTGTGGGCCGACACGGGCGGCGGGTAGGCTGCCGGACCGGCCGTGGCGGCCCTGCGGTGCCCGCCCGCGGTGCACGATCCGGCGTCGTCCGCCCCGGCCTCGACGGCCGTCGCCGCTCGCCGTCACGAGGTCGGAGCAGACGTGTCCGAGACGCCGAACGACCTTCCCAGGGACCTCGACGACGGGGCCGATCCCACCGCGGAGGCGCTGCACGGGCTGGTCGTGGCGATCGACGGTCCCGCGGGATCGGGCAAGTCCTCGGTGGCGCGAGCCGTGGCAACGGAGCTCGAGCTGCCGCACGTCGACACCGGCGCCCTGTACCGGGCCGCCGCGCTGGCCTGCCTGCGGCGAGGGACGCCGCTGGACGACGGTGCCGCCTGCGCCACCACCGTCGGCGAGGCCACGATCCGGACCGTGCGGGGGCGCACCTACCTCGACGGTGAGGACGTCGAGGACGAGATCCGAGCCGGCGAGGTCACCGCCGCGGTCTCCGCGGTGTCGGCCCACGGGGAGGTGCGCGACGCGCTGCTGCCCGCTCAGCGCGAGGCGTTCGCCGATGGCGGCGTGATCGAGGGGCGTGACATCGGCACCGTCGTGGCCCCCGACGCGGACGTGAAGGTCTACCTCACGGCCAGTGTCGAGGAGCGGGCACGGCGCCGTGCCGCGCAGCTCGGACGCGCCGACCTCGACGTGCTCGTCGAACAGCTGACGGACCGTGACGCCCAGGACGGGGGCCGCGAGGTGTCGCCGATGCTGGCCGCGGAGGACGCCTGGCAGCTGGACAACACCGACCTCGAGCGCGAGGAGACGATCGCGGCGATCGTGGAGCGGGTGCACGAGGTGGTCGCCGGGGTCGACCACGCCGCCGAGGCCGCGCAGGCCGACCCGCTCGCTGCCAGGTCGGCGCTGCCACGGGTCGCGGTCGTGGGCCGGCCCAACGTCGGCAAGTCGACCCTGGTCAACCGCGTCCTCGGCGCGCGCGTGGCCATCGTCGAGGAGAAGCCCGGGGTCACCCGCGACCGGACGGAGCACCTCGCCGAGTGGCAGGGTCGGCCGTTCCGGGTGGTCGACACCGGTGGCTGGGAGCACCGCGCCGAGGGCATGTCCGCACGCATCGTGTCCCAGGCCGAGGCGGCGGTCGCCGACGCGGACCTGGTCCTGTTCGTCGTGGACGTCACCGTGGGCGCTCTGGAGGACGACGAGCGTTACGCGCGGTCGCTGCGCCGATCCGGTGTCCCGACGGTGCTCGTGGCGAACAAGGTGGACGGACCCAAGCAGGAACCGGCGATGCACGAGCTGTACTCGTTGGGGCTGGGGGAGCCGCAGCCGGTGTCGGCCCGGCACGGACGGGGGATCGGCGAGCTGCTCGACCGGTTGACCGACGAGCTGCCGGCGGCGCCCACCCAGGTCCCGGACGAGTCGGCCGTGCCCCACGTCGCTGTGGTCGGCAAGCCCAACGTGGGCAAGTCCTCGCTGTTCAACCGCATCCTCGGCGAGGAGCGCTCGATCGTCGACCCGCAGGCGCACACGACCCGTGACGCGGTCGACACGATGGTCGAGATCGACGGGGATCCGTGGGTGTTCGTCGACACCGCAGGGATGCGCCGCCACTACCGCCGAGGCGAGGACACGGAGCTGTACTCCGTCGACCGGACCCGCGCGGCCGTGGAGCAGGCCGACCTGGTGCTGTTCGTGATCGACGCCTCCGAGCCGCTCGGCGAGCAGGACCAGCGGCTGGCCGCGCTGCTACGCGACTCCGGGCGCGGGTTCGTCATGGTCTGCAACAAGTGGGACCTGGTCGACGAGGACCGGCGGCCGGAGCTCGAGAAGGAGCTCGACCGGTTGCTCTCCTTCGCGGCCTGGGCGCCGCGGGTCAACGTCTCCGCGACCAGCGGTCGCGGGACCCGGCGGCTCCTACCGCAGCTGCGCACGGTCTGGGACAACTACCGGCGCCGGGTCCCCACGCGGCAGGTCAACACGCTGATCGAGGAGGCCGTCGCGCACCACCCGTTGCCGCGCAGCGGCCAGCGCCAGCTCAAGATCCGGTACGCCACCCAGGCGGAGACGGCACCGCCGCGCTTCCTGGTCTTCGCCAACGGTCGGTTGCCCGACGGCTACCGCCGCTACCTCGAACGGATGATCCGCGAACGGCACGACTTCACCGGCGTGCCGCTGCAGATCGACGATCGGCCCCCGCCACCGCGCGAGCGACGGTCGGCGGGCCGCCGCCGGTTGGCCGGCTCGCGGCGCAGGCGGTAGCGTCGCGCCTCCGGTCGCGTTCCGCCGTGTCCGGTACCGCCGTGACCGGCCCGGCAGCCGTGGGCGCTCGTCGCCCCCGGAACGCTGGGTCCGGCTGGCACATCAGC
>SKTG01000368.1 GCA_007118045.1 Nitriliruptoraceae bacterium | reverse complement strand
TCACCGGAGCGGTGGCTGACCATCGTGGTCCAGCTGGCACGGTGGGCCATCGCCACGGTGTCGAAGGTCTCGGTCAGCGAGCCGATCTGGTTGACCTTGACGAGCACGCTGTTCGCCGCGCGTTCCTCGATGCCCCGCCGGACGAACGCCGGGTTGGTGACCAGCAGGTCGTCGCCGACGATCTGGACCCGGTCGCCGAGGCGCTCCGTCAACAGCGTCCAGCCGCTCCAGTCGCCCTCGTCGAGCCCGTCCTCGATCGAGACGATCGGGTAGCGGCCGACGAGGTCGTCCCACAGCTCGACCATCTCCTCGGAGGAGAGCACGCGGCCCTCGCCCTCGAGGTGGTAGCTGCCGTCGCGGAAGACCTCACTGGTGGCGGGGTCGAGGGCGATCGCGACCTCGCCGCCCGCCTCGTAGCCGGCGGCGCCGATCGCCTCGATCAGCAGGTCCAGCGCCGCCTCGTTGGAGTCGAGGTCGGGCGCGAAGCCGCCCTCGTCGCCGAGCCCCGTCGAGAGCCCCCGGCCCTGCAGGACCTTCTTGAGCTGGTGGTAGACCTCCGCGCCGGTGCGCAGGGCCTCCCGGAAGCTCGGCGCGCCCACGGGCGCGATCATGAACTCCTGGAAGTCCACGTTGGAGTCGGCGTGGCTGCCCCCGTTGAGCACGTTCATCATCGGAACGGGCAGCAGGTGCGCGTTGGGGCCGCCGAGGTAGGCGTAGAGCGGCAGGCCGGAGGTGGCAGCCGCCGCCTTGGCGACCGCGAGGGAGACGCCGAGCACCGCGTTGGCCCCGAGCTCGGCCTTGTTGTCCGTGCCATCGAGCTCGAGCAGGATCGCGTCGATCTCGCGCTGCAGGGTCACGTCGTGGCCGAGCAGGGCCGGGGCGATGCGGTCGTTGACGTTGGCGACGGCGCCCGTGACGCCCTTGCCGAGGTAGCGGTCGTCGTCGCCGTCGCGCAGCTCCACCGCCTCCGACTCGCCCGTCGAGGCGCCGGACGGCACCGCGGCGCGCGCCAGCGAACCGTCGACCAGGCCCACCTCGACCTCGACGGTAGGGTTACCTCGACTGTCGAGGATCTCGCGCGCGCGGACCAGCTCGATATCGGTGATGTCCATGGGTTCCTCGTTGATCGGGCACGGCCGACGGGCCGCCGAGCCACCCGCTCGCGGAACACGCCGAGCGAACCCTACGGTAACGCCGTGCTCATTGACAACAACCTCAACACTGGGAACAGGTGAGCCGCGGGTTCCGGGCCGTCGAGGCGCCAGATGCGGCGGGCCACGGCCGCGACCAACCCCCCGGTCAGGGCCCCGGCCACCCCACCCCGCACGCGGTGCCGCCCCGCCAGCAGCAGTCCGAGCCCGGAGCCGAACAACACGGCGCCGGTCACCACCACGGTGTCGGTCGGGAAGGGTCGTTCGTCGACCCGCCAGCCCGCGACCTCCGCGGCGCTCGCGCCCACGTCCCAGCCGGCCAGGACGTCCGTGGTCCGCACCGTGTCCGGCTCGAGGTCCGGTGGACGCACGCTCGGGGCGTCGTCGCCGACGACGAGGTCGGCGCGCAGCGGTGCCTCGCAGCCAGGGCACGGCGCCGGCGCCCGCGAGAGGCCGTCGACGAGCTCGGACGGCAGCGACCGACCGCACTCCGGGCACCTCAGGGCCACGCCGACCTCCGACTCGCGTCGACCCGAGACTAGCCCTGCTCGCCGGCTCGTCCGCGCTGTTCCAGGCGTGCCCGCAGGTCCCGGGCCTCACGGCGCGCCGCGGCCTCAGGGTCCAGCTCGAGGTCGCGGGCCAGTGCGACGAGCGCACCGAGCAGGGCACCGAACCGCTCCTCGCGCTGATCGTCGGGGGCGGTGACGAGCTCCGCGAGGCGGTCGCGCACCCGCTGCTGCGCGACCTCCCCGTCCGCCTCGCCGAGGCCGTGTCTCGCGGCCTTGCGTTGCAGGGTGTGCAGCAGGTCCAACCCGGGTCCCGCCGCGGGCACGCCCTCGAACGGGCCCTCGCGTTCCTTCTCCGCCGCCTTGAGCTCGTCCCACGAGGTCTGCACCTCGTCCGCCGTGGACGCCTCGCCGTCGGCGAACACGTGCGGGTGGCGCCGGACCAGCTTCTCCGCGATCCCGCGAGCCACGTCGTCGATCCCGAAGGCGCGGCGGTCGGCCGCCACCCTGGCGTGGAAGACCACCTGGAGCAGCACGTCCCCGAGCTCCTCGGCGACGTCGGCATCGTGCTCGCGCTCGATCGCGTCGACGAGCTCGTAGGTCTCCTCGACGAGGTAGCGCACGAGGCTGCGATGGTCCTGCTCGCGATCCCACGGACAGCCGTGCTCTGGATCACGCAGGCGGCGCATGACCTCGACCAGACGCAGCAGCTCCGTGCCCTCGGGCTGCTGGGCCAGGAAGACCAGCTCGATCTCCAGGTCGTGCGGCGCCGCCATCCCGGCGAGGGCCGGCGCCAGCCCCTCGTCCTCGGGGCCCAGCAGGTACACGACCTCGCCGGCGGCGAGCGCCCGCTCGAGCAGGGCCTTGGCCATGCGCCGTTGCTCGGGGGCGCCCGGCTTCGACAGATCGAGGTCCGACATGCCGAGCGCGGCCGGTGCCACCGCCTCGAGGTCGAGGCCCGCGAGGTGGAGCTGCTGCGCGGACGGGTGCGTCGCCGGGTCCCGCAACAGCACCACCTCCGCGGTGCCGAGCACGTCCCACGCCTGGAACGGCAGCAGACCGGGCAGCAGGTCGGAGGTCTCGACCAGGGCGACCCGCGGGGAGGCGCCGTCCTCGCGGCTCACTGCTCCTCCGGCTCCGCGGGCTCCTCCATCTCCTCCATCTGACGCTCGAGCTCCTCGAGCTCCTCGGGGGTCAGCTCCCCCTCGGGCCCGACGGGCGCGTCCGGCTCAGCCTCGGACCCTTCACCGACCTGACCGGCCGGGACGACGGTCTGCTGCTCGGGGTCCCACTCGCCGAAGGCCGGGTCGACCTCGACCTCCGCCTCGGCGAACGCGGCGGAGATCAGCTCGTTGAGCTCCGGTCCGACCAACTGGTCGAGCTCGGCGTCCTCGAGCTCGTCCGCCTCCCGGACCTGCTCGTCGGTCACCTCGATCACGTGGAAGCCGAACTGCGACTCGACCGGTCCGACCACCTCGTCGAGCTCGGCGGCGAACACCGCCTCGTCGAACTCCGGCACGGTCGTCTCGGGCGAGATCTCGCCCAGCTCGCCGCCCTCGGCGCCGCTGCCGGGGTCGATCGAGCGCTCCTCGGCGAGCTCGCCGAAGTCGGCACCGTCCTCGAGCTCGGCGACGACGTCGTCGGCCTCGTCCTCCTCCTCGACGAGGATGTGGCGGACCGTGCGGGTCTCGAGCACCTCGCCCTCGGCGAGCTGCTGGCGGATCGCGAGGACGCGGGCCTGCTGCGGGACGAACACCTCCTCGAAGATGGTCATCGTCAGCTGGGCCTGCGCGAGGGTCGGCTCGAGCTGCTCCTCGCCCCCGACCGCCTCGACGACGTCCGCACGGACCGTCTCGAGGTCCTCCTCGTCGTAGGTGGCGTCGCGCTGCTCGAACAGACCGGTGAGCACCTCGTCGACGATCAGCAGGCCGAGCAGCTCGCGCTGGCGTGCCTCGACGAGCTCGTCCTGGTCCCCGGCCTCGGGCGCCGCGGGGTCCTCCGCCTCCTCGAGCTCGGCGATCGCCTCCTCGATGGTGGAGCGAGGGATCGTCTCGCCGTCGACGGTGGCGGCGGCGTCGGCGGGCAGGCCGGTCCCGGCGAGACCGCAGGCTGCGAGCAACGCGGAGAGCACACCGATGGCGAGCAGGCGGGAGGGGGAGGGCACGGCGGCTCCATGGTCCGTTGCGAGGCGTCGGGTGCGGAAGCGTCCCATGGGAGGCTTCGGGTGCGTGGCGTCGGGGACGCACGACGGTGGCGCGGGGACGGCGGGTGGGTCCGGAGACCGGGTGGATGTCCGGTCCTGTCGCGAGCGCGAGCGCGCCCGCGTCGTCCCGCCGAGTCTACCGCCCACGGCGGGGCGTCCCGTGGTCACGGCGCCGCGGCCACCCGGTGTTCCGAGAACGAACCACTACCCTCTCGGCATGGCTCCCAACGCGACCACTCCGGATGCACGCTCCACCCGTCACGACGACGTCCACGAGGTCGTCGACGAGCAGCTGCGCCGCTCACGCCAGCGCTACACCATCGGACGGCGGCAGCTGGTCGAGCTCCTGCTGTCGCTCGGGCGTCCAGTGACGATCCCGGAGCTGCTCACCTCCGGCGCGTCGCAGTCGCAGAGCTCCCTGTACCGCAACCTGGCGATCCTCGAGCAGTGCGGGGCGGTGCACCGCATCGCCTCGACCGACGACGTCGCCCGGTACGAGCTGACCGAGGAGCTCTCCGAGCACCACCACCACGTCGTGTGCTCCATGTGCGGCCGGATCGACGACGTCGTGCTCCCACCTTCGATCGAACGGGCGCTCGGCGAGGCCGCGGAGCAGGCCAGGGAGCAGCGCGACTACCTGGTCGACTCGCACCGGCTCGAGCTGGTCGGCACCTGCGCGACCTGCTCGTGACCGCTCCGCGGGGTCCCCAGGGGCGTGCCGTCACCCGCTCGGTGCCTCCGACCAGCCGGCGTCGCTCTCGCCTCGACGCACTCGCCACCGTGCGAGCCCGGCCATGCCCTCGCGCACGGTGAGCACGAGGAAGAACGCGAGCACGGTCAGCCCGGCGATCGTCGCCGCGGTCGCGGTGGCGTAGTGGTAGCTGATCAACAGTCCGGCGAGCACGCCCCCCGCGCCGATCAGCATCGCCACGCCCATCATGACCGGCACCCGCCTGGAGACGAGAGCCGCCGTCGCCGGCGGGGCCACGAGGAAGGCGAACACGAGCAGGGTCCCCACGGTCCGGAACGAGCTGATCACCACGACCGCGATCAGCGCCAGCATGGCCAGGTGGGCCAGCCCCGGCCGTAACCCGAGCACCTGCGCCTTCGCCCGGCTGAACGAGAGCACCAGGAAGGGCCGGTACAGCAGGGCGGTCGCCAGCACCGTGATCACGCAGGCGACCGCGACGTTGCGCAGGTCGGTGGCGGTGACGCCGATCGGATCCCCGAACAGGATCGTGGTCAGGTCACCCGCGTAGGCCCCCCGGGCGGAGATGATGGCCACGCCGGCGGCCAGCATCCCGACGAACAGCAGCCCGATGGCGGTGTCCTCGCCCAGCCGGCTCCGGGCGCTGGCGAGGGAGACGCCGGCGATCATGAACGCGGCGCTGATCGCTCCTCCGAGGAGCAGGTTTCCCCCGAGCAGGAAGGCGACGGCGATCCCGGGCAGGACGCCGTGCGCCAGCGCGTCGCCCATGAAGGCCATCCCGCGCATGACCACCCAGGTCCCCACCAGCGACGCCGCGACGACCGTGAGCAGACCGGCGTACAGCGCGTTGCGCATGAACTGGAACGCGAACGGTTCGGTGATCAGCTCGAGCATGGGACGACCTCCTCGCAGCCGTGAGCCAAGCAGGCCGTCCCGTGCTCGGTCGCCTCAGGCCTCGCCGCCCAGGGCTTCCGTGATCAACGTCGAGGTGGTGTCGAGCAGCCCGAGGTAGGTCTCCGCGCCGCTGCCCTCCTCACCGAGCGCGTCCGTGTAGATGCGGACCACCTCGACGTCGACGTCACCGCGGCCGACGACCTCGCTCTGGAGCTGCTCCGCGAGCGTGGTGGAATCGGTGTTCTCCGCGAAGATCGCCGGGACGTCGGCCTCCTCCACGGTCTCGATCAGCTCCGCGAAGCCGCTCGGGTCCTGCTCCGCCTGCGTCGTCGCACCCGGGATCACCGTGCCGAGCACCTCGAAGTCGTAGCGGTCGGCGAGGTAGCCCAGCGCGTCGTGGTTGGTGACCAGCTGACGGTCGTCCTCGGGCACGGTCTCGAACCTGGCCGCCATCAGCTCGTCGAGCTCGCGCAGCTCGTCGCCGTAGCTCGTCGCTCGCTGCTCGAGGTCGTCGGCATCGATGGCGGCCGAGGCCTCGGCGATGCGATCCGCGATGAGCTCCACGCCCTCGGCCGAGCGCAGCGGGTCGAGCCAGAAGTGCGGGTCCCCGCCGTCGTGATCGTGGTCGTGACCGTGGTCGTCGTCGTCGTGACCATGCCCGTCATCGTCGTCGTGACCGTGCCCGTCATCGTCGTCATGACCATGCCCGTCATCGTCGTCGTGACCATGCCCGTCATCGTCGTCATGACCGTGCCCGTCATCGTCGTCATGACCGTGACCGTCATCGTCGTCATGACCGTGCCCGTCATCGTCGTCATGACCATGCCCGTCATCGTCGTCGTGACCATGCCCGTCATCGTCGTCATGACCGTGATCGTGACCCGGCCCGTCCCAGTCGAAGTCGATGGGATCGAGCTGGTCGGCGACCTCGAACACCTCGACGCCCTCCTCCTCGGCGGCCTCGAGGACGCTGATCAGGTTCTCCTCGAGGTCGAGCCCGTTGGCGACGACGAGGTCCGCCTCGCGCAGCACGCGTCCGTCGTCCGCGGAGGGCTCGTAGCCGTGCGGATCGGTGCCGGGCGGCATGAGGACCGTGACCTCGGCCTCGTCGTCCACCAGGTTGTCGATCATGTCCCCGAGGATCGAGGTGGTGGCGACGACGTGGAGGCGATCCTCGTCGGAGGTCGCGTCCTGCTCCGGCTCGGCATCCTCGGACCCACCCGCCTCCTCGGTGCCGTCCGCCTCCTCGGTGCCCTCCGCCGGGTCGGCCTCGCCGTTCTGATCGGCCTCGCCCCCACAGGCCGCGAGCACCAGGCCGAGCCCGGCGGCCAGCACCATCGTCCTCCCACGTAGGGTCGTTGCTGGGTTGCGCATGTGGTCCTCTCCGGATCGCCGGTCTCGGTCGGGCCCGCTACCGTGGCCCCTTCACTGGGGAGGATAATGGGAACCGTTCCTAAACGGCCAGTCGGTCCGGGCTCCACCGAGCGTTCAGCGCTCGACGACGGGTCGATCGCGGTACGCATCGAGGGCCTCGACGTCCGCTACGGCCCGATCGAGGCGGTCCGTGACGTGAGCCTGGTCATGCACCGTGGCGAGGTCGTGGCGATCATCGGGCCGAACGGGTCGGGCAAGTCCACCCTGCTCTCGACCATCTCCGGGCTGGTCAGACCGAGCCGAGGTCGCGTCACGGTCCTCGGCTCCGACGGGAAGCGCTCCCGCCACTCGGTCGCTCACGTCCTGCAGTCGACGATCGCCAACGAGGCCGTCCCC
>SKTG01000405.1 GCA_007118045.1 Nitriliruptoraceae bacterium | reverse complement strand
GCCGCCATCATCCCGACGTGGCCCATGTAGTGGATGGCGTCGTCACCCATCGCACACTGGAAGACCTTGATGTGCTCGCGACGCAGCGCCGGGGCCCCGTGGATGGTCTTGTTCTCGGCGATGTAGGCGATGATCGCCTCGACCTGCTCCTCGGCGTACCCGAGGTGACGCAGCGCCTGCGGGACCGTCTGGTTGACGATCTCGATCGAGGCGCCACCGACCATCTTCTTCATCTTGACCAGCCCGAGGTCGGGCTCGATGCCGGTGGTGTCGCAGTCCATCATCAGACCGATGGTGCCCGTCGGAGCCAGCACCGAGGCCTGCGCGTTGCGGTAGCCGTGCTCCTCACCGAGCTCCAGCGCCTCGTCCCACGCGGCCCGGGCCGCGTCGAGCAGGTCGCTGGCCACCGGGCGGGGGTCGATCGCGTCGACCGCGTCGCGGTGCTTGCCGATGACCCGCAGCATCGCCGAGGCGTTCTTGGCGTACCCGTCGTGGGCACCCTTGACCCGGGCGAGCTCGGCGGAGGTCCGGTAGGCGTGACCGGTCATCAGCGCCGTCAGCGCCCCGCACCACGCACGACCCTCCTCGGAGTCGTAGGGCAGCCCGATGCTCATCAGCAGCCCGCCGAGGTTGGCGTAGCCGAGCCCCAGCTCACGGAAGGCCAGCGCGTTCTCGCGGATGCCCTCGGTCGGGTACGAGCTGTAGCCGACGATGATCTCCTGCGCGGTGAAGATCACCTCCACGGCCCGCTTGTAGGCCTCGACGTCGAACCGGCCCTCGTCGTAGTCGTAGAACTTCTTGAGGTTCAGCGACGCGAGGTTGCACGCCGAGTTGTCGAGGTGCATGTACTCGCTGCACGGGTTGGAGCCGTTGATGCGGCCCGACTCCGGGCTGGTGTGCCAGTCGTTGATGGTGGTGTCGTACTGCAGCCCCGGGTCGGCGCACTCCCACGACGCCTGCGACAGCTGGCGCATGACCTCGCCGGCGTCCTTCTCCTCGATGATCTCGCCGGTGGTGACCGCACGCACCGGGTAGGTGGTGCCGGCCTCGTAGGCGCGCATGAACTCGTCGGTCACCCGCACCGAGTTGTTGGCGTTCTGGTACTGGATCGAGGCGTAGTCGTCACCGTCGAGGTCCATGTCGAACCCGGCCTCGCGGAGGATGCGGACCTTCTTCTCCTCCTTGGCCTTGGTCCAGATGAACTCCTCGATGTCGGGGTGGTCGACGTTGAGGATGACCATCTTGGCCGCGCGACGGGTCTTGCCGCCCGACTTGATGGTCCCGGCCGACGCGTCCGCGCCCCGCATGAAGCTCACCGGACCGGAGGCCTCGCCGCCGCCCTTGAGGATCTCCTTGGAGCTGCGGATCGAGCTCAGGTTGATGCCGGCGCCCGAGCCGCCCTTGAAGATCGTGCCCTCCTCGACGTACCAGTTGAGGATCGAGCTCATCGTGTCCTCGACGGAGAGGATGAAGCACGCCGAGCACTGCGGCTTCTCCTCGACGCCGACGTTGAACCACACGGGCGAGTTGAACGCCGCCTTCTGGTTGACGAGCAGGTGCTTGAGCTCGAGGTTGAACACCTCCGCGGCCTCGTCGTCGAGGAAGTAGCCGCCGTCGATGCCCCACCCGGTGATGGTGTCGGCGACCCGGTCGATCATGTGCTTGACGGAGGACTCGCGCTCCGGGGTGCCGAGCGTGCCGCGGAAGTACTTCTGCGAGACGATCTGGGTGGCCATCATCGACCAGGACGAGGGGAACTCCACACCGCGCTGCTCGAAGGAGACGGTGCCGTCGCGCCAGTTGGTCAGCACCGCGTCACGCAGCTCCCAGTCGAGCTCGTCGTAGGGGTGAGCACCGGGCCGGGTGAAGAAGCGCTCCAGGGCGAGACCCTGGCGCTCGCCGTCCGTCCCGACACGCAGCGGACCGCCGTCGGCGGCGCGGGTGGCGAGGGTCGGGTCCTGCGCTCGGGTGCTCTCTGCCATGGTGCTCGTCTCCTTGGTCGGGTCCGGCGGCCCGTCCCGGGCCGGCGACGGACCGTTCGTCTCGTCGGGTCGTCTCGTCGGCGTTCGCTCGTCCGGGCCGGTGTCTCGACGCCGCGGATGGCGCCCGACCCGTCGCTTCCACGTGGGGAACTACATCGGTGGAAGGGGTCGTCAACTCAACCGTGGGGGAACCAGCTTGGCAAGCATCCGACCCGGGCGCTGCGGCCGCGGAGCACCACCGGTGGTGGCCGGAAGCGAGGTCGTGGCACCACATGTTGTGCTTCGGGGCTCCGTCCCCCGTAGGACCCCCAGCTCGTCCCCAGATGTCGGGGCGGTTGTCCACAGCCGCGTCCACCGCTCGCGGCTTGCGAGCAGCGCGGTGACCGCGCGCAGTGGCCGTTCGGCCGGACGGGCGGGGATGGCGCGGGAGTCCCCCGCCGGCCGGCCAGCGTCCGCCTGGTCAGGGCGTGGTCACCTAGCATCGTCCCGCCCGCCCACCGATCCCCCGGAGCCCGCCGATGACCGACGAGGAGCTCACCGAGCCCCCGCGGGACGATGAACCGGCGACCCCGGGATCCCCGATCGTCCGGCGCGGACGTGACGAACGCGTCCCGCCCTGGCTCGACACCTCGGTGCAGTACACGTGGCGCGGTCTGGTGCTGGTGCTCGGGGCTGCGGTCGTGCTCTGGGTCCTCACCCAATTGTACCTGGTGACCCTGCCGATCCTCCTGGCGCTGATCCTGGCGACGCTGTGCGTGCCGCCGGCCCGCAAGCTGGAACGGCGCGGCTTCCCGCGCATCGCCGCGGCCGCGCTGGTGGTGATCGGCGGCATCGGCTCGTTCGCCGGGGTCATCGCGCTGCTCACGCCACCGTTCGTCAGCCAGATCCAGGAGCTGCAGCCGACGGTGGCGGAGGGTGTCGACACCCTGCTGGTGTGGCTCGAGGAAGGTCCGCTCGGCTACGACCGGACGGAGCTCGAGAACCTGTTCAGCCAGTCGATGGAGCAGTTCGAGGGCGCGGCGGGCGCCATCGCCACCCAGGTCGGCACGATCGCGGTCGGGATCGCGCAGGGCTTCACGGCGCTGCTGCTCGCGATCGTGCTGCTGTTCTTCTTCGTCAAGGACGGCGAGCAGATCGTCGACTGGTTCGTCGGGCTGGTCCCCGACCGGAGCCGGGACAACGTCCGGGCCGCCGGGACACGCGGCTGGGTCGCGCTGTCGGGCTTCGTGCGCGGGACCGCGCTGGTCGCGTTGGTCGACGCGGTCGGCATCGGCATCGGGCTCGCGATCGTCGGCGTTCCGCTGGTGCTGCCGCTGGCCGTGTTGGTCTTCTTCGGTGGCTTCATCCCCGTGATCGGCGCCACGGTGACGGGCCTGCTGGCCGTCCTCGTCGCGCTCGCGGACGGCGGGATCACCGATGCGCTGATCGTCGGCGGCATCGTCCTGCTCGTGCAGCAGGTCGAGTCGAACGTGCTGCAGCCCACGATCATGCGCCGCGCGGTGGCCCTGCATCCGACCGTGATCCTGGGCGTGCTGACCGCGGGTGCCGTGCTCATCGGCGTCGTCGGCGCCTTCCTGGCCGTGCCGGTCGCGGCCGTCGCCGCCGCGGTCGGCAACGAGCTGCGGTTGCGCAGCGCGCTCGCCGGTCAGGGCGGTGTCGCCGGTCCCGAACCGATCGGGGGTCCCGGGGTCGATCCGGAGACGGTCAGCGTGCGCTTCCCCGAGGACACGCGCCTCCGGGCCGCCCGCCACCGCCGGGGCGGTGAGGGGTCCCGACGGCATCGCCGGTCGCGCACCCGGGAGGTCGTGACGGAGGACGGCACGGTCGAGCAGGTCACCGTGCGAGGGGGTGACGGCCCGGTCGAGGACACCGACGACTACGGGGAGCTGCGCACGAGCGAGCTCAAGGACCTGCGACGCCGGACCGAACGCCGTGACGACGACGCACCGGGCGCGCCTCACGCCGGCGGGGACGAGGTCGATCCCGTGTTCCCCGAAGGGGACGATCCCGTGTTCCCCGAAGGGGACGATCCCGTGTTCCCCGACGAGGACGCCGCGGCCCAGCAGCCGGAGCACGAGCCGGAGCCGCGACCGAGCGACCGGGGCTGACCGCAGGCTCGGCCCCCGCGGCGTGCTGCGCAGCTACCGAAGCAGCTACCGAAGGGGGTCGGGCCTCTCGACGCTCCATCCGACCGATGGCGGGACCGGGACGACCAGGCAGATCCCCCGACCGTGGGAGGGCTCAACCCGTCGGGACGCCCCAGCCGACCGCGTGACGCACCCACGGCACCTGCTGCTCCAGCAGCTCGGCGACGGCCAGCACCAGACCCTCCCGCCCGGGCCCGCCCACGACCTGCACGCTCAGGGGCCGGCCTCCGTCCTGCCAGAGGGGGACGGCCGCGGCGGGTAGGTCCGCGAGGTTCCACGGCGGCGTGAACGGGTACGTGGACACGTTGCTGGCCAGGTTGGCGGCCCACGGCCGTGTGTGCCAGGTGGTCGCGGCCGGTTGCGCACGCGCGAGCGTCGGGGTGATGAGCACGTCGTGCTCGGCGAAGAACGCATCCACGTCCTCGCGCCAGCCGGCGGGTTCGCCCTCCTCGACGGGCGAGAGCCTCGCCAGCCTCTCCCCTGCCGCGAGATGACCCCGCGTGCGCGCCTGCAACCGCTCGACGTCGAGGTCGAGGCCGGCGACGTCCACGGTTACCGCCTGGGTCCAGCGGGCGAGGATCGCTCGCACCGCCGAGCGGTCCAGGGGCGGATCCTCGGGGAGCACCGTGTGACCGGCGCGGTGCAGTAGCCGGCCCGCCTCGATGGCCGCCTCGCGCCAGGCCCCGGCGACGACGATGCCGGGCGCGCCGGGACGCCAGGAGACCGCGACCTGCAGGGGACGGTCGAGCCCGGCCCGTGCCCCCAGCGCCGTGCCGCCGGCCATGACGTCCATGGCCAGGCGCGCGTCGGCGACCGTGGTGGCCAGGGGCCCGTAACGGCACATCCCGAACCAGCGTTGCCGGCCAGGGGGGCTCGCTTCCAACCAGCCGGCGCCTGGCTTCATGCCGAACAGCCCGCACGCGGCCGCTGGGTGCCGGATCGAGCCCAGGGCGTCCGCGCCGAGCGCCAACGGGACCACCCCCGCCGCGACCGCGGCGGCGGATCCACCGGACGAGCCACCCGCGCTGCGGGTGGGGTCCCACGGGCTGACGGCGACGCCCTCCGGGTCGTCCGAGGTGCCCCACAGCGACAGCTCCGAGCAGCGCGTCTTGCCCGTCACGATCGCGCCCGCTGCACGCAGGTTCGCGACCACGGGGTCGTCGTGGTCGGCCGGGATCGCGCTGGTCGCGCGGGAGCCGTGGCGGGTCGTCTCGCCGGCCACGTCGACGACGTCCTCGACCGCGACCGGGACCCCCGCGAGCGGCAGGTCACCGCGGTCGGGCGCGGCGTCCACGGCGGCGGCGTCGTCGAGCGCACCTCGGCGCCGGGTCGAGACGAAGGCACCGAGGCGATGCTCCACCTCGGCGAGCTGGTCGAGGTGCTCGCGCACGACCTCGGTGGCATCGAGCTCACCGGCGCGCACCGCGGCGGCGAGCTCGCTCGCCGGTCGTCCCACCGTGGTCATGGTCGTCCCTGCTCCCCCCGACCCTCCAGCGTAGGCGCGCGTCGACCGTCCGGCACCTCCGGGCCGGAGGGCGGACGGGCCGGGCCCGTGTCGAGCCCGTACCGCCGACGTCTGGCACCATGGCGACGGTCACCGCACCGCCCGACGGGTGAAGCGGACGCGTCGTCCGATGCGGCGTACCGACCACGCCGGCGCACCCGGTCGACGCTGGCACGTCCACGCGCGACGTACCGGCCGACGAGGAGGCGGAGCGTCCCCGAGCCGGCGAACGCGGGCCGCGGACGAGCGCCGTCCGCCATCCGTGCACCCGTCCATCCCGCGGTCCGCCCACGGACCACCGCTCGGAAGGAGAGGGCTTGGCCGAGGCCACCGACCGTCCCGAGGTCCACCTGCGCATGCTCGTCCCCGACGACGCCGAGTGGGTCGTGGCCACCGATCGCGCGTCCGCGACCGCGCTGGCGCGCGAGCACGGCTGGGAGACCGGCAAGCTCGCCGCCGAGCTCGACGAGGGTGTGTGGGCGTCCGACGACCGCTGGGCCTGGGCCGTCGTCGTCGACGGCGACCCCGGCGGCTTCACGCTCGTCACCGGGCTCGACCAGCCCGACGCGGAGATGACCGTGCGCATCAGCCCGAAGGTGCGTGGCCGCGGCGTCGGACGTGAGGTGCTGCGCCAGCTCGCCGATCACCACTTCTCGTCGAACCCGGCGCTCAACCGGCTCACCGGACGCGCGCACGAGCGCAACATCCCGATGCAACGGGTGTTCAACGCGGCGGGCTTCCGGATGGAGGCGCGCTACCGCGACTCATTCGTGCAACCCGACGGCAACTACGCCTCCGAGTGGGGATACGCGCTGACACGAGCCGACTGGGAGCTGGGTCGGCACCGGTCCGGCGGTCACGGCTACGACCTGCACGGACTGACGCTGGAGCTCGACGAGGTGTCCGAGGGCCCGCACATGCCCGGCCTGCTGATCCGCTTCCTGCAGGAGAACCGCCGCGTCATCGCGCGCTACGACGCGGACACGCTGCTCGACGGCGAGCTGGCCGGCATCCTCACCGGCGACCTGCTGCGCTACCGCTTCGTGCACACGGAGGAGCTCGCGGACGGCGACAGCCGCGAGGTGACGGGCCGGGGTCGCGCGCGCATCCAACGACGCGAGGACGGTCGCCTCGAGATCGTCGACCAGTGGTCGGACGAGCGCGGCCAACACGGGCGCTGGGTGCTGGTGCAACCCCTCAGCGAGGTGGCCGGCGACAGCTAGCGGCCGGCCCCGGAGCGAGGCGGCCGGCTAGCGGCCAGCCCCGGAGCGACGCGGTCCACCCAGCTGGTGGCGCTGGAGCTCACCGAAAAGTCGGCGCCTGCCGCACGGAGGCGAGCTAGGATCGGGTCCGCGTCAGGTCCGGACGGTCAGCTGTCCGGACGGACCCGGGAAGGGTTGCGACGCAGGAGGACCGGCGCATGTCGCACGGGCTCACCGTCTCACGTGGCTCCGTCCGCGGGACCACTGCCGGCCTCAACCTGCGTGCTCCGCGATGGTCAGGCGTGCGCTCCCTCCCCCTCGCCGTGCGACGGGGCGGGCTTCGGTCCGGTCCCGAGGGGATGGTCGCGTGAGTAGCGACCACGAGGACCCCACACCTTGGCAGCAGCGGGTG
>SKTG01000144.1 GCA_007118045.1 Nitriliruptoraceae bacterium | reverse complement strand
GCGGGATGCGCCGCCGCCGTCCGCTGGGGGCGGGCGACAACGGATCCGCCGCCGTCCTCGGGGTCTGCGAGCTCGCCGCGCAGTATCGCGCCCTCGAACTCGGCCAGCGCGTCCGACGGGTCCAACCCGGCCTCCTCGGCCAGCCGCTCGCGGTAGGCGCGGTAGGCCGCGAGCGCCTCACCATCGCGGCCCAACGCGGCCAGCGCCCGCATGCGCAGCTCCACGAACCGCTCCCGCCACGGTTGCTCGCCAGCCAGCGCCTCGAGTTCACCGGCGACCTCGGCCGCCTCGCCGAGCTCGAGCCGGCAGGCGGCACGGTGTTCGAGCGCGACCAGCCGGCGTTCGGCCAGCCGCAGCGCTTCGGACCGGGCGAAACCCTCGGCGAACTCCGCGTAGGCCGGCCCGCGCCAGAGTCCGAGTGCTCCGTCGAGCCGCTCGCGGGCGGCGGCGGGTTGCCCCCTCAGCCGGCGCGCCTGGTCCAGAAGCTCCTCGAAGCGCAGCGCGTCGACCTCGTCCGGGCCGACGTCGAGGAGGTAGCCGGGCTCGCGGGTGATCAGCGGTACCTGCTCGGCGAGCACCACGCGCAGCCGCGCAACGTAGGTCTGCACGGCGTTGCGCGGATCAGCCGGTGGCTCATCGCCCCACAGAGCGGCCACGATCTCATCGAGCGGTACCACGCGCCCCGCGCCCAGCACTAGGCGCGCCAACAGTGCCCGCTGCCTGGTGCTGCGAAGCGGAACGACCGCGCCGTCCCGTCGGAGCTCGAGCGCCCCCAGGACGCCCAGTTCGACGGCCGGACGAGGTCGTGGTGCTTCACCCATGACTCCCCGAGCGTACGCACCGGGCGTGACCACCGTGCGTCCGGTGTACGCGAGACGTGACCGTGCTGAACGCACTGACGCACACACTGCCGACATCCCTGGAACCGACGGAGGAGCCCGTATGAGCACCATCACGATCGATCCGCAACGCGTGGAGGACTTCGAGCAGCAGCTGGTCGAGACCATCAACCATGGCGCACTGTGCCTGATGATCTCCATCGGTCACCGCACCGGACTGTTCGACACCCTGGCCGAGACCGGCCCTGTTGACGCCACCGCTCTGGCCGAGCATGCCGGGCTCGACGAACGCTACGTCTTGGAGTGGCTCGGGGCGATGACCGCCGGTCGCATCGTGGAGCACGACCCGGAGACCGGCGCCTACGACCTGCTGGCCGAGCACGCCCAGTTGATCACTCGACACGCGGACCAGAACCTCGCGGTGTACGCCCAGTACATCCCCGTCTTCGGGGCGAACGAGGACGACATCCTCACCTGCTTCCGCGAGGGGGGCGGGCTCGGCTACGAGCACTTCCCCCGCTTCCACGAGATCATGGAGGAGGAGAGCGCACAGGCAGTGATCCCGGCGCTACACCCCAGGATCCTGCCCCTCGTCCCTGGCCTCACCGACCGCTTGGAGCGTGGTATCCGCGCGGTCGACGTCGGTTGCGGGCGCGGGCGGGCGCTCAACGAGCTCGCCAGCTGGTACCCGAACAGCAGCTTCACCGGCTACGACCTCTCCGAGGAGGCGGTCCGCTATGCCCGCGAGACCGCCGCCGCCCGGGGCCTGGACAACGTCGCGTTCCACGCCGTCGACGCCGCCCGGCTGGCCGAGGTCGAGGAGCCCGGCGCTGCCCAGCTGATCACCACCTTCGACGCCGTGCACGACCAGGCCGACCCGGACGCGGTCACCCGGGCCATCCGCAGGACGGTCGCTGACGACGGCGTCTACCTCGCCCAGGACATCGACGCCGCCGGCAACCACGGCGACGACATCGACCACCCCCTGGGACCGTTCGTCTTCACGGCCTCGTGCCTGCACTGCATGACCGTCTCGCTGGCCGCCGGTGGCGCCGGCTACGGCGCGATGTGGGGCCGCGAGCGGGCGCAGACCCTGTTCGCCCGCGCAGGGTTCGAGGACGTCGAGGTCCACACCTTCGACGACGACCCGACCGCGGTCTTCTACGTCTGCCGGCCGCAGCGCTAGCGCCACCGTCGCCGGGCTGACCGGCCCGAGGGTGGCGGTCGGGATGTCCCGGAGACCCCGCTGAGCGTCGAACTCAGGTGCCCCGGACCGTGTCCGGCAGGGCGCTCGCAGCCGCCTCGTCGACCACGAGCAGCGAGCGCTCGGGTGGGAGCCGGGCGGCCGGCGCGGAGGGATCGCGCTGCCAGAGGCGTGAGACCGCTTCCGCCTTCTCCTCCCCCACGACCATCCACACCCGCCGGCGGGCCCGTGCGAGTGCCGGGTACGTCAGCGTGACCCGGCCGTGGCCGTGGTGGGGCGCGCTCGTGGCGGCCACGTCGCGATCGACCACCTCGAGGACCGTGTCGCCCGGGAAGAGCGAGGCGGTGTGACCGTCGTCGCCGATCCCGAGCTGGACCACGTCGAGCACCGCCGGTGTGCCTGCGACGGCGGCGAGGGTCCCGGCGTACGTCGCTGCCGCCTCGGCGGCATCGAGGTCGCCGACCGGCACGAGGTGCGCGTTCGTCGCCGGGACCGGTGCGACGTCCAGCAGGTGTGCGCGCAGGCCCTCGGCGTTGCGGGCGGCGTCGCCGTCGGGGGCGACCCGCTCGTCGACCTGCAGCACGTGCACCTGCGCCCACGGCACGGGCAGCTGCGCCAACGCGTCGAGCATGGTCAGCGGCGTCCCGCCACCGCTGACGGCGAGCGTCGCCATCCCACGCGCTTGGACGGCGTCGCGCAGACGCGCGGCGACGACCGCCGCGACGTGGCGGGGCAGCACCCCGGAGGGGACGATCTCGAGCTGGACCCTGCTCCCGGCGTCGTCGATCACGGTCCGTCGGGCCGTGGGTCGTGCCACGCTCCGTGGCCGTCGAGCAGGTCCGCTGCGCCCACTGGACCCCAGCTACCCGCCGGATAGACCTCGACGGGTGACGCCTGATCCAGGACGGGGGCCACGATCCGCCACGCCTCCTCGACGCTGTCGGCCCGGGCGAAGAGCCGCTGATCCCCCGCCACGGCATCCCCGAGGAGCCGCGCGTAGGCGTCGTCGCGCACGCCCTCGTGACGCTCGTCGTAGCGGTAGGCGAGCTCGACCTCGCGGCTGAACAGCTCGTCACCCGGCTGCTTGAGCTGCACCCCCATGGCCAGACGCTCGCCGGGCTTGACCCGGAACAGGAGGTGGTTCGGGTGGGGCGCCGGAGCGTCCTCCCTGGCGAAGAAGAGCCGGGGCGGTCGGGCGAACTCCACCAGGATCTCCGTGGCGGTCACCGGCAGGTTCTTGCCGGCACGGATGAAGAACGGCACTCCGGCCCACCGCCACGACTCGATCTGTGCCCGCAGCGCGACGAAGGTCTCGACCTGTGAGTCCGCCGCGACGCCCGGCTCGTCGCGGTAGCCGGCGACCTGCCCGCGCACCACCTGCGCCGGCTCCAACGGTGGCATGGCGCGCAGGACCTTCGACCGTTCGTCGCGCAGCGCGCCGGCGTCGCTCGAGGTCGGCGGCTCCATGGCGACCAGCGTCAACAGCTGGAGCAGGTGGTTCTGCACCACGTCGCGGATCGCGCCGACCTCGTCGTAGAACCCGCCCCGGCCCTCGACGCCGTAGTCCTCGGCCAGGGTGATCTGCACGTGATCGATGTACTGGCGGTTCCAGACCGGCTCGAGGAAGACGTTCGCGAACCGCAGCACGAGCAGGTCGAGCACCTCCTCCTTGCCGAGGAAGTGGTCGATCCGGAACACCTGCGACTCGTCGAAGCGGCGGAGCACGCAGCGGTTGAGCTCCCGGGCGGACGCGAGGTCACGGCCGAACGGCTTCTCGAGCACGACCCGGCCGTGCTCGTGCAACCCGACGTCCGCGAGGCCGGCGACGACCGTCTCGAACACGCTCGGTGGCACGGCGAGGTAGAGCAACGGGCGCCGATGGCCCTCCAGCGCGGCGACGAGCCCCTCGTAGGTGGCTCGATCGTGGTAGCCGCCCTGGACGTAGCGCAGCGACGCCGCGAGCCGGTCGGCTGCCCGGCGTTGCAACTCGGTGTCCGTCGGCAACATCGCGCGCGCGTGCTCGCGCAGCGTCCCGACGTCCCAGGCGGAGCGGCCGATCCCGACGACCGTGCTCGGCAGCCGGTCCTGCTCGGCGAGCCGGTGCAGTGCCGGGAAGAGCTTGCGCTTCGCGAGGTCGCCCGTCGCTCCGAACAGGACGATCGCGTCCGAGTCGTCGGGGCCGGCCTCCATCATGAGCGCGCCGCGCGGGCTGCTACCTGCCGGCCTTCTCCATGCGGCGCTTGAACCGGTCGACACGACCACCGGTGTCGACCAGCTTCTGCTTCCCGGTGTAGAAGGGGTGGCACTGGTTGCACAGCTCGACGGAGATCGCGTCGACCGTGGCGCGGGTCTCGAACGAGTTCCCGCACGAGCACGTCACGGTGGCGAGCGTGTACTCGGGGTGGATGCCCTGCTTCATCTTCGTGGTCCTCCAGGCGGCGCGCGGTCGCGGCGCGGTCGGTGGGGTGGTCGGTGGCTCTCGCTGCTGGAGCTCGCTCACGGGGTCCACCGGTCGAGGGACACCGGCGGGTGAGGAAGGGGCGGGCCGAGGGGTCCACGACGGTCCGTACGTGGCGTCACGCGACGAACTCCCGAGCTGCAACGCTCACACGAACGCGCGCCAGGGGGCGCGCGGGACGGTGAGGGTACCAGACGGCTCGGGCCGCTCGCCCGGCCGCGCGCTCCCGGGACACCGCCGCGTGCCGTCACGTCCGGTCGCTCCGATGGGGCACACTACGTCCACCACCAGACCCGCGGAGGAGTCCCCGTGAGCATGCCAGCTCCCAGCTTGGAACGGCCGGTCGCGCAACAGCCGGTCGAGGTCCGCAGCCAGTTCATGACCCGGGTCTACGTGCGCCTGCTGGCCGGCATCGCCGCGTTCATCGTGGTCGAGTTCGCGCTGTTCACCCTGCCGAGCCCGGACGCCTCCTTCGCCGCGATGATCACCTCCCTGGTGGCCAGCACGAACTGGCTGCTGATCCTCGGCGGCTTCATGCTCGTCTCGTGGCTCGCGAGCCGGCTGTCGTACCGCGCGACCACGCCCGCGGCCGCGTTCGGTGGCTACGCGCTCCTGGTGGTCGCCAACGCGCTGCTGTTCGCTACCCCGCTCTACATCGCCGCGAACACGCCGGCCCTCGAGGGCACGATCGAGACCGCCGCGCAGATCTCGCTGCTCGCGTTCGCCGTGCTGTCGGTCATCGCCATCCGCACGAGCAAGGACTTCAGCTTCCTGCGCCCGTTCCTGCTGTGGATCGGGCTGCTGGCCCTCGGCGCGATCGTGGCGTCGGTGCTGTTCGGGTTCACGCTCGGAGTCTGGTTCCCGGTGGCCATGATCGCGTTCGCCGGCGCGGCCATCCTCTACGACACGCAGAAGATCTACCACTCGTACCCGCCCCACATGGAGACACAGGCGGCGATGAACCTGTTCTCCTCGATCGCGCTGCTCTTCTGGTACGTCCTGCAGCTGCTCATGCGACGCTGACGAGGCGTGACGGACACCCGGCCGGATCCGCACGGGTGCGCGGCTGGCTCGTAGGGGCGCTGGTCGCGGCGTTCGTCCTGACCCCGGTGGCGGTCGGCATCGCCTTCCTGGTCCCGAGGGACGACGTGCCGCAGGATCCCGCCGCGGTGGTCGTGCTCGGCGGATCAGCCGGGGAACGCGCCGCGCTGGGCATCGAGGTGGCCGATCGGTACGACGCGGAGCTCGTGCTCTCGTCGTCCGCGGCCCTCTACGGCGAACTGCAGGGGCGGGTGTGCGGCGAGGACGCCCTGTGCTTCGAACCGGAGCCGGGCAACACCGCCGGGGAAGCGGCCGACGTGGCCGCCATGGCAGCGGAACGCGGCTGGGACCACGTCACCGTGGTGACGACCGACTTCCACACCAGTCGGAGCCGGTACCTGTTCCGACAGTGCCTCGGCGACGCCGTCAGCGTGGTGGGTGCCGAGCGCCCCGAGCCGTTGGTCGTCGACGCGGTGCACTTCGTGCGCGAGGGCATCGGCACACTGGCCGGCGCGACCGTACGACGGGCCTGCTGACGCGGTCACTGCAGGTTGGACTTGGCCACCATCTGCAGGAACTGCTCGTTGGAACGGGTCACCTTCAACTTGTCGATCAAGAGCTGCAACGCCGCCTCCGGATCCATGCTCGAGAGCAGCCGTCGCAGCTTCCAGACCGTCTCGAGATCGCCCTCCGGCAGGAGCAGCTCCTCCCGGCGCGTGCCAGAGGCGGCGATGTCGATCGCGGGGAAGATGCGCTTCTGCTCCATCCGGCGATCCAGGCGTAGCTCCATGTTGCCGGTGCCCTTGAACTCCTCGAAGATCACCTCGTCCGCACGTGAGCCGGTCTCCACCAGCGCCGTCGCGATGATGGTCAGCGACCCGCCCTCCTCGATGTTGCGGGCCGCGCCGAAGAAGCGCTTCGGTGGGTAGAGAGCCGCCGAGTCGATGCCGCCCGAGAGGATGCGCCCCGAGGCGGGCGTCGCGAGGTTGTAGGCCCGACCGAGCCGGGTGATCGAATCGAGCAGCACGACCACGTCCTCGCCACGCTCGACCAACCGCTTGGCCCGCTCGATCGTCAGCTCGGCGACCTGGGCGTGGTCCTCGGCCGGTCGATCGAACGTGGAGGAGAGCACCTCGCCCCGGCACGAACGCTCGAAGTCGGTCACCTCCTCGGGTCGTTCGTCCACCAGGAGCACCATCAGGTGGACGTCGGGATCGTTGGTCTCGATCGCGGCGGCGAGCTGCTTGAGCACCGTGGTCTTGCCGGCCTTGGGAGGCGAGACCAGCAACCCGCGCTGGCCCTTGCCGATGGGCGCCAGCATGTCCACCAGGCGCATCGCCATCGGCGAGCCACCCGGCAGCTCCAGACTGAGCCGGTCCTGGGGGAACAGGGGGGTCAGGTCCTTGAAGTCCGGTCGACGAGCGGCCCTCGGGTCGGCTGGCAAGGGCTCTCCCTCGACCGTGTCGACGCGGGCGAGCGCCGGGAACTTGTCGTTGTTCTTGTTGCGCCGGATCGGACCCGAGACGAGATCGCCGCGGCGCAGGTCGAAGCGCCGGACGAACGACTGCGACACGTAGACGTCCCTGCTGCCCGCGAGGTAGCCAGTGCAACGCAGGAAGCCGTAGCCCTCGGGCAGCAGGTCGAGCACGCCGGTACGCACCTCGGCGTCGTCGAGCTCCCCATCCCTGGCATCCCGCTCTTCGCGGCGACCGCCACCACG
>SKTG01000080.1 GCA_007118045.1 Nitriliruptoraceae bacterium | reverse complement strand
CGGAGGCGGCCACGGTGTTGGAGGGGGAGGGGTTGGCTCTGGGCGACGTGGTGGGCGACGGTGAGCGCGTCGCGGTGCAGGTGCCTTCTGCGGGTGCGTCGCTTCCGCTCGCCTCGGCGGTCGACGTCGAGCTGGCGGCGGTGGTGGGACCGGAGGATCGGGACCTGTGGCCATGGGTGCTCGCCGCAGCGGTCGCGGTGGGCGTCGCCCTGCTCCTCGCGCGGGCTCTTCGACACCAGCGGGAGCGGCGTCGGGTCCGGGAGGACGTACACGTCCAGGCGCGACCTCTGACCGTCGAGCCGGTGGACGTCGAGGAGGAGCGTGAGGGCGAGCGACCGACGATCTCGGTCGGTCTCGCCCCTCGGATGGATCCCGGAACCTGTGACCTCGAGGAGGAGGTGGGGTCGTGAGCGATGTCGCGACCGTGTCCGTGTGCCGAGCCCGGGTCGCGCTCGTCGGGGAGGACGATGCCACGGCGAGGTTCGCCCGCTCGCTCTCCGAGCGCGGCGCCGCTCGAACGGCGTTGCGGGGGGTACGCCGTCTCACCGGGACCGCCCTCGAGACGATCGACGGGGAGATCGCTTCGGTCCTGGACGACCTGCTCGACGTGGACATCGGTGACGCGTTGGTGATGGGTTGGCAGAAGCACTCGGCGTTGCGGGCGGCGGCGGAGCGGACCGTGACGACCGCGATCGTCGAGGAGGTCGTGGTCCTCGCGACGCACCGCATCACGTGGACGGCCCGGCCCGCGATCGACCTGCTGATCGAAGGCAGACGCGTCAACTCGTTCGAGTTCGAGCTGAGCGTCGTCGTCGACGTGATCGGCCTCACCGCCGTCGTGCGCCGCGGCTACCTGGTCGGCCTGCGTGGAGGCGAGTGCGTGATCGCCGCGACGTTGAAGCTCGAGGGCGGGACGCTGGCGCAACGGCGGCACCATCTGGGCCTCGAACGGCACCTGCGTTTGCGCGCGGCCGTGGAGCTGGCGCGACCGCCCGAGCCGACACCACGAGACGGTGACGTGGAGCTGCCAGCCGACGGGCAGCGTGGTTGGCTCGGGCCGCAACCGGCGTGACCGTGGCGTTGGAGGGGAGACTCCTCGAGCGGACCAGCGCGGAGGATGTGCTGCCGCGGGTCAGGGACCGATGAGCCCGGCACGCCCGGTCCGTCCACCTCCGGGACCCACCAGAAACGATGCCACAGGAGGCGAGCCGTGACCACCGTGCAGATGAACCCGTACCTGATGTTCGAGGACCGGGCCCGCGAGGCGATGGGCTTCTACCAGGAGGTCTTCGGCGGCGAGCTGACGATGCAGACCTTCGCCGAGTTCGGCATGAGCGGGGATCCGTCGAACGACGACCGGATCATGCATGCGCAGCTGGTCACGCCGCACGGGTTGGTCATGATGGCCTCCGACGTGCCCGACGGCGTCCCGTACGAGCCGGGCTCGGCGATCTCGGTCTCGCTCAGCGGCGACGACGACCCGGCGCTGCGGGGCTTCTACGACGCCCTGGCCGACGGGGGCACGGTCGTCGAGCCGTTGTCGCAGGCGCCGTGGGGGGACCACTTCGGAGCGTGCGTCGACCGGTTCGGGACCAGCTGGATGGTCAACATCTCGTCGGGCTGACGGCCGTGCTCGCCCGGCCCGCGGTCGGGTCTCCGGGTCCACGCGAGGGTGTCACGCTCGACGGCCGGTCGGAACCGGATCCCCGTGGGGTCGGTCGCGACCCAAACTCGGGTCCGTATCGCGGTTACGTTGCAGATGAGGTTGAGTTCCAAGGCGACGATGATGGGGCGGCCGCTCGGCGGAAGGCACGAGATCACTGGCTGATGAAGTGGCGGGCCGTGACCCGAAGGGCCGGCATCAAAGCGCGGCCTTCGGACTGCAGTGGCCCGCCCGATCGGGACCCGCTCAGCGGTCAGGCCCGCCTTGCCGACGCCGAACCGGCGATCGAAGAAGCAGTCACGGCGATGAGCTATGTCGCGCGTCTCGCGGTGTCGGCTGATCGCGCCGGGCAACAGCCCGCAAGCATCATCGATCCCTTCACAGGAAGTGCGCCTCAACTTCGTCGTCGGCCATCCACGCGACACCGGATACGCCGTTCGGGCCGAGGCTGTGTGCGGGCCCTTGGCCTCTGGCGCAACGACCGCCGCCGGGTGACGATCGAAGAGGAACCCAGGCGAAGGAGGCCCTTCGGGACCCCCGTCGCTCTCCACATGAAGCGGGAGGCGGTGGTCGAGATGATGCAGCCCTATCAGCTGTCGTCGGGCAGTGTCCACCGGGCCGGTGCGGGGCTCGTGAACCCGCCCCCGCCACCCCCACCTCCCGCGGGCCCAACCCTCGGGCAGTCGCCCCCGCCACCACCGGGAGCCGGGCTGCCATCCGAGCCGCGAGCTGGGAAGCGGTCGCCGGCGTCGTGGCTGAAGCCGGTGCTGATCGCCGTCGCTGCGCTCGCGGCCGTCGGGATCGCGGTCATGCTGGTCGCGCTCCTGCTGCCCCATGCGGAGTTCGCCGTCGCTTCCTTCGAGGTGCCGGCGGCGGTCGTCAGTGGCGAGGACGTCGAGGTGGACGTGGCGGTGGTGAACGAGGGCGATGCCTTGGGCGAGCAGGAGCTGACCGTCCTCGTTGATGGCGCACCGGCCGCCGGCGCCACCGTGACGCTCGAGGCCGCAGCCCAGGGGACGGTCACGATCTCCGTCACGGGTCTGGACCCGGGGACCTACGAGCTGGCCTTGGCGGAGTGGGAGGACAGGAGCGGCCTCGTGCGGGTGATGACGCCGCCAGAGTTCGAGATCGACGCGGTCACCGTCTCCCCGAGCCCGATGGACATCAACGAGAGCGATCAGGCGAGTGTGCTGGTCACGATCTTCAACGTCGGCGAAGCCCCGGGCTCGCACAGCCTGCGGCTGCTGCTGGACGGTGAGATCGTCGCCGAACGGTCCGTAGACCTCCTCGATGGCGGTGCGACGGTAGAGGAATCGTTCACGGTGACCGTCGAGGGTCCTGGAGCCCACGAGGTGTCGGTCGACGACGTGACCGTGGAGTTCGAGGTGTACCGATTCGAGCGGCCGTCCAACGGGACCACGATCGTCAACGAACTCGGTGGCGGCTCCAACCAGCTCACCATCCGCAACAACGCCGCCGGGGACGCCGTGGTCGTGCTGGCCAGCCCGGGGGACGATCAGCCCGCGCTGCTGAGCGTGTACGTGCGCGGCGAGAGCTCCCACACCGTCTCCGGCATCCAGGACGGCACCTTCGTCACCTACTTCGCCGAGGGTTCCGACTGGTGCGCCCACCGCCAGGCGTTCACTCAGGACCCGGTCTACGGACGCTTCGAGGAAAGCAGAGACTACGCGAGCACCGGCTCGACCTACACGATCCACACGGTGGAGTTCGGGGTCGACGTGGACGACGCGATGCCCCTCGAAGGCCTGACATCCGACGCGTTCCCGGGGATGTGACCGCACTCGCGACGGTGTCGCCGTCTGGTCGCCGCTGCTTGGCTTCGCAGCCGATCGGGCTCGGAACCCATATCCAGGACATCGTCTCGTTGCTGGAGCTCGAGGAACTGTCGGACGTGGTGCTCACGGGCCACGGCTACAGCGGCATAGTGGTGACCGGGGCGGCGGATCGCGCCGCCGACCGAGTCGGCCTCGTGGTCTAGATCGACGCCGAGATCCCCGGGGACGGGCAGTCCTTCGTCGATATGGTGCCTGAGATCGACGAGGTCGTCCGGTCTGTCGCTGACGAACGTGCCACGGGTGGGCTCCGGTGCTCGACGAGGTCTTGCCGCCCGAGGGGCTGATCGACCTCGCGTTCCGCACTTCGCGGAGAGGCTTCGGCTGTCTTAGCGTTTCCAGCCTTCAGCGGTGCGCATGGCCTCCAGCGACAGTGTTTCGAGCTGGTGAGCGAGGTCGCGTAGGCGCCGGCCGTTGTCGATCCAGGGCTGGTAGGTCTCGAGCTGTTCGACGCTGAGCATCTTGTTGACGGTGCGGCCCTTGACGGTGCGTGACCACTGGATGTAGGGGCCGTGGCGCTGGTCGGGGTCGTCTGCGCACCGGCAGGCCGGTTTGCCGCAGGTCACGGTGCGGGTCACGACCGAGCCGGGCAGGGTGAAGCCCATCTGGCCGAGTTCAGCCACGATGCGGCGCTGTTCTGCGTCGACCTCGGACGGGATGTGGTCTGTCATGGGGCTGGGGCTTCTGACGTTGAGGGTGCTTCGCTTGAACGGTTACAGCGTATATGTTGCAAGAGCGGTGGGCAATCACGAGCCCACTCGTGCGGGCAGGATGCGGCTGTGGATGTCACCGACCTTGATCTGGAGGCCCGGCTGTTGGCGGGGCTGCCGATCGTGAACGGTGTTCTACGAGCGGCTCGGGATCGACCGGCTGCTCGAAGCCCACGTGCCGGGGGACGCACGCCTGCGGGTGTCGCCTTCCGTGGCGCTGGGGGTGGTGATCTTCCAACCTGGTGATGCGCCATGCCCCGGTCTACGCACTCGGGGAGTGGGCGGGGCGCTACGACCCTCGGGTGGTCGGGCTGGCTGCTGACGAGACGGAGCTGCTCAACGACGACCGTGTCGGGCGGATGCTCTCGCGGCTGTTCGACGCGGATCGGGCCAGCCTGCTGACCCGCCTGGTCCTCGACGCGGTCGACAGCTTCGACATCGATCTGTCACGGCTGCACAACGACTCGACCTCGATCAAGCTGTCCGGGGCGTACGACACCGCCGACGGGCAGGAACGTGGCGGCAAGCCCACCCCGGCTGCCCGATACGGGTTCAGCAAGGACCACAGGCCCGACCTGAAACAACTCGTATGGATGCTGACCGTGACCGCCGACGGCGCGGTGCCGATCGCCTTCCGTGTCGCGGATGGCAACACCGCGGACGTGACCACCCACATCGACACCTGGGACTCGCTCGTCGCCCTGACCGGCCGCACCGACTTCCTCTACACCGCGGACTCCAAGCTCGCGAGCTTCGACAACGTGGCCCACATCCACAGTCGCGGCGGCAGGTTGTCCGTGCTGCCCGTTTCACGCAAGGAAGATGGCGTCTTCCGGGACTGGGTCGTGACCAACACCTGCGAGTGGACCGAGGCACAACGACGCCCCACCAGCGACGCGGACCATCCCGAGGACGTGCTGTCCACCTACCAGGACCATCTGCCCTCTGCTGATGGCCACCGGATCATCTGGATCCACTCCACCGCCAAGGCCCGCCGTGACGCGACCCGCCGCCACCAGGCCATCGCACGCGCCATCGCGGCGATCGATGCGCTCAACATCCGGCTGTCCTCCCCACGCTGCCGGATCAAGACTGCGGTCGCCGCCGAAGCGGAAGCCCGCGAGGCCATCGCCGAGCTCAACGCCACCCGCTGGGTGAACCTCCACGTCGAAGCCGACACCGTCGAGTCCTTCCGGCAGGCCAAGCGGGGCCGTCCCGGCCCCAACACCGCCTACATCAAGATCGTCACCACCCGCCTGCGGATCCGGTTCACCGTCGACGAACACCAGGTTGCCCACGATGCCGCCTCGGACGGGATGTGGCCGCTGATCACCAACGAGCGTGGGTGGTGGTGGTGTGGTCGTCGGGCGAGTCGGGCAGCTGCCCGGAGTGGCTGGCCGACGTCGAGCATTCCAACGGCACCATCGTGGTCGAACGCGAGCGGTCCGGTGGTATGTGCACCGACGATTACAACCCCTACCGGGTGGTGCTTGCCGTGGACCGCGAGCGGCTCCCGTCGGCTGATGAGCTGCCGTCCGCGCAGCTCGATGGTGTTCCCGACGGTGAGGCCAGGATCTACCCGCTCGGCGAGGGGTAGCCGGGTGGCGGCGAACGTCCGGACGTTGCCGTCGGGGCAGGGCGATGGCGGGTCGCTGCGAGCCGACGGACGTGGCCTGTCCCGGTCGACCCCGTGGTGCCGAGCCGACACGCTCGTGGCGGTCGGGCTGGGCGTGTTGCTGGCGTTCCTGTTCCTCGCGACCGCCACCACCGGCCCAGCGCAGGTGAACGACACGCGCGCCGCATCCATCGGTGCTTGGGCGCTCGGAACCCAGGGCTCGGTCCTGCTCCCCGCGGACTGGCCGCAGAGCCACAACTACTGGGGTGTCGAGGGCCGCAACGATCGGGTGCTGGTCAACCGGTTCCCCGGCGTGGCCTACTGGGCCAGCCCCGCCTACACCGTTGCGGCCCACCTCGGCGACCAGGAGCCGGCGGCGCACCCGTTCCTGGTCCCTGCGGTACCGGCTTCGATCACGGCAGCGCTGACCGCTGCCGCGGTCGCCGTGGCGCTGTTCGTCCTGCTGCGTGGCGTGGTGAGCCGACCGGTCGCGCTCGCGGGCACGGTGGCGGTGGCGACCGGGACCTCGCTGTGGTCGGTCGCCGCCGATGCCTTGTGGCCCCACGCCCCCGCGATGCTGGCCCTCACCGGGACGCTGCTCGCCTGGCGCCGCTCCCATCCGGGGCTGGCCGCCGCCTGTGCGACCGTCGCGGTCCTCGTCCGACCGCACCTGATCGTGGTCGTACTGGTGCTGGCACTGTTCGCCTGGCGTCGCGAACGGATCCGGGACAGCCTCGCGCTGGGCGGTGGCGCACTCGCCGGTGTGGTCCTGCTCAGCGTCTACAGCGCCTGGGCGTTCGGCACGCTGCTGCCGATCGCAGGCTACGACGCGCCCGGACATCTCGGCGGACTGCTGCACCACAGCCCATGGCAGACGATCCGCGGCCTCGGTCTCGCCCTGATCTCTCCCTCGCACGGGCTGCTCGTCTACTCGCCCGTCCTGGTCCCTGCGTTGGTCGGCCTCGCCGCGTTCTGGCGGCGACTGCCGCCCTGGACGTTGGCCAGCGCCCTCACCGGCCTGCTGTACCTGCTGGTCCAGATGCGGGCGGTCGGCCACACTGGCGGCGAAGGCTTCTTCGCCTACCGCACCACGCTCGAACCGCTCATCCTCGCCGCACCCGCCCTCGTACTCGCCACCGCGATCGCGGTTCGGTATCCGTGGCAACGCACCATGCTGGCCGCTCTCGCGGCCATCTCCATCGGTGTGCACGGCTACGGCGCTGTGGTCGGCGGCATCGACGACGACACCACCCGCACATGGCACAACATCCACGTCGCCGTGCGTGACTCCAACGCGCCCACACAGCCATAGCTCGATGCGTCCGACGCGGGTTCCACCACGATGCGCGGACACCTACCGGGCAATCCCGGCCGAGAGACGGTCTACAACTCCCGTGGGCACTACTCGGTGTTGGCGGCCACCGGCCACATCACCGCG
>SKTG01000496.1 GCA_007118045.1 Nitriliruptoraceae bacterium | reverse complement strand
CGAGGTGATGTACCGGGTCGCGTGGGCGTTCGAGCAGGCGACGGGCTTCGCACCCACGCCCACCGGCCCGCGCGCCGTGCCCACGGCGGAGGGGCCGGAGGCGGTGCTATGAGCGAGGGTCTGCTGCCGGCGGGGTGGGAGCTGGTCGTCGGGCTCGAGGTGCACGTCGAGCTGCAGACGACCACCAAGATGTGGTGCGGCTGCTCGACCGACTTCGGTGACGAGCCCAACACCAACGTGTGCCCGGTGTGTGCCGGCCTGCCCGGTGCGCTGCCCGTCCCCAACCGTCAGGCGGTGGAGGACGCCACCCTGCTCGGGCTGTCGCTGAACGGTCAGGTCGCGCCGCGGTGCCGCTTCCACCGCAAGAACTACTTCTACCCGGATCTGGCCAAGAACTACCAGATCAGCCAGTACGACGTGCCGCTGATCCACGATGGCCACCTCGACGTCGAGGTCGCGGTCGGCACCGACGACGGCACCGGCGACCGCTACGAGACCCGGCGTATCCGCATCGAACGGCTGCACATGGAGGAGGACACCGGGAAGTCGCTGCACGTGGGCGAGACCGGCCGCCTCCACGGCGCCGACCGTTCGTTGATCGACTACAACCGCTGCGGCATCCCCCTGCTGGAGGTCGTCAGCCGGCCGGACATCCACGACCCGGCCACGGCGCAGGCCTACCTGCGGGAGCTGCAATCGATCGTGCGTGCCACGGGGGTCTCGGACGCGCGGATGGAGGAGGGCTCGATCCGCTGCGACGCCAACGTCTCCGTGCGGCGGACGGGCGACGAACTGGGTACCCGCACGGAGATCAAGAACCTCAACTCCGTCCGCTCGCTCGGCCGCGCCGTCAGCTACGAGGCCCAGCGGCAGGTCGCCGTGCTCGAGGACGGCGGCACGATCCGCATGGAGACCCGCCACTGGGACGAGTCCACTGGGGTCACCGAGATCCTTCGGGTGAAGGAATCGGTGACCGACTACCGCTACTTCCCGGACCCGGACCTCGTCGAGATCCTCTCGCCCGCCGAACGCGTCGAGGCGATCCGGACGCGGGTCCCGGAGCTGCCGGCGGCGGCACGGGCACGGCTCGACGCCGCGGGCGTGCCCCGCGAGGCGGCCGTGACGGTGGTCGCAGGTGGCTCGCTACCGGTCTACGACGAGGCCGTCGCCGCCGGTGCCGACCCGGCCGGTGTGGCCAACTGGCTGACCGGCGACGTCGCCGGCCAGCTCACCGCCGCGGAGGTCACCCTCGAGGAGAGCGGCCTGACGGGTGCGCACCTCGCCGAGCTGCTCGCCCTGATCGACGACGGGACGTTGTCCAACAAGCTCGGCAAGCAGGTGCTCACCGCGATGGTGGAGCGGCGCGGCACCGACGGTCCCGCGCGGATCGCCGACGATCTCGGGCTGAAGCAGGTCTCCGACGAGGGCGAGCTGCGGGGCATCGTCGAGGACGTCGTCGCCGGCAACCCGGACACCGTGGCCGACATCCGTGGCGGCAACCAGAAGGCCATCGGAGCGCTCGTCGGGCAGGTCATGAAGGCGACCAAGGGGCAGGCCGACCCGCGCAAGACCAACGAACTGCTACGTGAGCTCATCAGCGGCTGACGCGCGGCGGCGTCGGCGGACCCCGTACCCGGGACACCCGGGAGGTGTGCCACCATCGGAGCGCGAAGGCGTCGGCCGTGCGGGTCGTGCGGGCACGGCCTGACGCCGGACGCCCGGTGGTGCCCGTGGTGCGGTGGGTCGGTGCCCGATGGCCTCGAGCCCGCCCTCCCGCGGATCTCCGGGTTCCGGGCGCGCCAGGCGTGGCTGGCACTCGTCGGGCTGCTCGTGGCCGGGATGGCGGTGCTCGGTCCCTCCGCTGGCTCGCTCCCCGAGCTCCCCACGGGCACGGATGGACGGGCTGCCGGGTCGGACGAGCGGGTCGAGCTGCCCGCCGCGGCCGATCCGGGCGGAACGCGCTCGCCCGACGAGGCGACCACGGGCGAGCTGGAGTCCGGGGAAGGTGGTTGCTTCGCCCCCGGCTGCCTGGTCTGGAGCGTCGGTCCGGAACCACCGATCGTCCCCACGACGGTGCCGACGGTCGGTGGCGGCCTCCTGCTCGTCCGGTGGGACGGTCGGCTCGCGGCGCTCGAGCTGCGGACGGGCGAGGTGCGATGGGAGTTCGACCCCGCCACGGAGCATGAACGGCTCGGCACGGGCGATCTGGTCTACGCGGCGACGGACGAGCTCGCCGTCGTGCTCGTCGAGGACGAGCTGTTGGCCCTGGAGCTCACGGACGGTTCCGAGCGCTGGCGCGTCGGTGTGTCCGAGCCGTCCCGGGTCGGTGACGCCATCGAGCTCGACGACGTGGTGGTCGTCAGCTCGGCGCGGCGGGTGGGTCCGTCCCGGGGCGACGTCGAGGTGCTCGCCCTGGACGCCGGCACCGGCCGACCGCGCTGGTCGCGATCCGTGGCCGACGCGGCACTGAGCGACCGGGGTCCGGTCGTCCTGACCTCGGAGGCGGTGCTGCAGGGCCTCGACCCGGTGGACGGCGCGGTCCGGTGGGAACGGTCGCTCGACGACGGGCTCGACCAGCTGGACGCGAGCGGCGAGCTCGTGATCACCCGGCCGGTCGCCGGTGGGCGCCAGGACACCACGATCAGGTCGGCGGTCGACGGTGAGGTGCTCCTCGAGCGCTCCCATGGCATCAACGCGCAGCTGCGGACGGCGACACGGGGGACACTGGTGGCCCCACTGGGCGACGAGATCGCCCTGCTCACCGACGGGGAGGTGCGCTGGCGCCGCGACACGGGTCCGGTCCCGTGCTGCGCCGGCACCTACGTGGACGAGGAGGTGGTCACGGTCCGACGGACGGACGGTTCGTTGTGGGTACTCGACCGGGAGGACGGCGCGCCGGTGGCCGACCTCGCCGACCCCACGCCGGACGCACCCCCGCACCGGACGACCCTCGTCGGCCGGTTCGTGTTCACCGTCGACGGCTTCGATCCGTCGAGCGTTCCGACGGTGCGCGTCGTGGACGCGGCCTCCGGTGCCCCCGTCGCCGACCTGGTGGACGCGTTCCCCGCCTACCAGCTGGCCGATGGCGACGTGATCGTGCTGGGCGCCGGCCGGGTCGCGAGGCTGACACCGGAGGGCTCCGACCGTCTGGGGCCGCGTCGTTCGCGGGGCCAGACCGGGACCGTCCTCGGCGCCGAACCGTCCACGGCGGCGAGCGATCCGGGGTAGCTGCGTCGTCACGTACCCTGTGCGATCGCCAGCGGCGTGGATGTGAGGAGCGGGAGTGGTGCTCGAGGCCATCGATTCGTCGACCGACGTCAAATCGGTCCCGGCGGAGGCGCTCCCCGTACTCGCGGAGGAACTGCGCGAGGCGATCGTCGCCGCGGTCGCGCAGGTCGGTGGACACCTCGGCTCCAACCTCGGCGTCGTCGAGCTGACGATCGCGCTGCACCGGGTGTTCGACACGCCTCGGGACCTGCTCGTCTGGGACACCGGCCACCAGGCCTACGTGCACAAGATGCTGACCGGCCGCCGCGACCAGTTCGACACGCTGCGCCGAGCGGGTGGCCTGTCCGGGTACCCCTCGCGCGAGGAGTCTCCGCAGGACCTGATCGAGAACAGCCACGCGTCCACGGCGTTGTCGTGGACGGCGGGTATGAGCCGGGCACAGCGCACCCTGGCCGAGCAGGACCGACGTCGGTTCGTCGCGATCGTGGGTGACGGGGCGCTGACCGGCGGCATGGCGTACGAGGCGCTGAACAACATCGGCCACCACCAGCTGCCCGCCATCATCGTGCTCAACGACAACGGTCGCTCGTACGCGGAGACGGTCAGCCGTCTCTCCGAACGGGTGGCCGACCTGCGAACGGACCCGCGCTACCGCTCGCTGCGGGGCCACATCGACCGGGCGCTGGCCAGGCTGCCGTTCGTCGAGCGCCTCACGGACGCCGGTGTTGAGGCGATCAAATCGGCCATCTCCGAGGCACCGGCGCTGCAGTCGTTCGTGGAGGCGCTCGGCATCCGCTACCTCGGTCCGTACGACGGTCACGACATGCCCAAGCTGGAGCTCGCGCTCTCGCACGCGGCGCGGCTGAACACGCCGGTGCTGGTGCACGTGCTCACGCAGAAGGGCAAGGGCTACGCCCCGGCGGAGACGGACCCGGAGCAGAAGCTGCACGACACCTCCGCGTTCGACGTGGCGACGGGGCCGGGAGGCAAGGGCGGCGCCCGACCGCGGCGCTGGACGACCGCCTTCAGCGAGACCCTGCTCGAGCTCGCCGAGGAACGTCCCGAGCTGGTGGCGATCACGGCCGCGATGCCGGGCTCGACCGGGCTCCTGCCGCTGGCCACCCGCGAGCCCGATCAGGTGCTCGATGTCGGGATCGCCGAGCAGCACGCGGTCACCTGCGCCGCTGGCCTGTCGTACGCCGGCAAGCTGCCCATCGTCGCCGTCTACTCGACCTTCTTCTCCCGTGCCTTCGACCAGGCGAACCTCGACGTCGCCCTGCACGACGAGCACGTCGTGTTCGTCCTCGACCGGGCCGGGATCACCGGTGACGACGGGCCGAGCCATCACGGCATCCTCGACCTCTCGCTCGGGCTGCGGATCGCGGGGATGACGGTGTTGACGCCCTCCTGCGAGGAGGACCTGACGGCCCTGCTCCGCACGGCGGTCGAGCTGCGCGGTCCCGTCCTCGTGAGGTTCGCCAAGGGCGCGGTGATCCCCGGCGCCGACGTCGGTCGGCCCGAGGACGACGAGGTGGCCGGGCTCGAGGCACGCCGTGTGCGTGAGGGCGCGGACGTGTGCGTGCTGGCGGTCGGCGACCGCGTCGCCGCCGCCCGTGAGGCGGCCGACCTGCTCGCCGAGGCCGGGATCGAGGCGCAGCTGTGGGACGTGCGCAGCGTGCGGCCGGCGGATGCCAGGATGCTCGCCGCCGCAGCCGAGGCGCCGCTGGTGGTCACCGTCGAGAACGGGGTGGTCGGAGGCGGCGCCGGCAGCGAACTGGCGGACCGCATCGTCGAGCTCGCCGGGGTGCGGCACGCCCCGCCGGTGCTGCGTCTGGGTGTGCCCTCCACGTTCCTCCCGCACGGCAAGCCGGATCGCATCCTCGCCGAGCTGGGGCTCGACGCCGCCGGTATCGCCGCGGCCACGCGCAAGGCGCTCGCCGACGAGCGGTGACCCCGCCTCCCGCCGGGTCGTCGTCCGCCGACGCCGCGGCCCGAGACGACGAGGGTCGACGTCCCGACTTGACCTGCGCTGTTCGACGGGTCACCATCGGCTGGCCGTCCGGCTCCGCCGGCGGTCAACGACGCGGAACGTCGCTCTCGACGTGACGCGGTTGTCACACGAGGAGCGCACGTGCTGCGGGACCCGAGCATCGCGGTGGGACGGTTCAGCCGTCTCCGCGTCATCGTGGTCGTTCCGTAGCGCGTGCTCGCCCCTGAGCACGCGCGAACCTCCCGGAGCCCCGGGAGGTTCTTCCGTCAGGAAGGTTTCACGGCCGACGGCGCGGGCTGACGAGGACCCGGGAGGGTGGCTATGCGGATCTCAGGCGCACAAGCGGTGATGAAGAGCCTGGAGGCGCTCGGCGTCGACACGGTCTTCGGCTACCCGGGTGGCGCCATCCTGCCCGCGTACGATCCCATGATCGAGGCCGGGTTCGAGCACGTGCTGGTCCGGCACGAACAGGGCGCCATCCACATGGCCGAGGGATACGCCCACGCCACCGGACGCGTCGGGGTGTGCATCGTGACCTCGGGCCCTGCGGCGACCAACCTCGTCACGGGCCTCGCCGACGCCAACATGGACTCGATCCCGGTGCTGGCGATCACGGGACAGGTGGCCACCAGCGCGATCGGCTCCGACGCCTTCCAGGAGGCCGACGTCACCGGCATCACGATGCCCATCACCAAGCACAACGAGCTGGTGCGCGAGGTCGCTCGGGTCCCCGACGCCATCAAGGAGGCCTTCCACGTGGCCCGGAGCGGTCGCCCCGGTCCCGTGCTCGTCGACCTGCCGAAGGACGTGCTCAACGCCACCATGGAGTGGGCCTGGCACGACGGGGTCGATCTCCCCGGCTACCGCCCGACCGTGCGCGGCCACGGCAAGATGATCCGCGAGGCGCTCGATCTGATCGCGGCGGCGGAGCGGCCCGTCATCTACGCCGGGGGCGGCCTGGTGCGGGCCGACGCCGCCGACGAGCTGTTCGAGTTCGCGACCCGGCTCGAGCTGCCCGTCGTGACCACCCTGATGGCCAGGGGCGTGTTCCCCGACGGCCACGAGCTGGCCATGGGGATGCCGGGAATGCACGGTCACTACGGGGCCGTGCGCGCCCTCCAGGAGGCCGACCTGCTCGTGACCCTCGGAGCCCGGTTCGACGACCGGGTGACGGGTCGACTCGACGCGTTCGCGCCGCACGCCAAGGTGATCCACGTCGACGTCGATCCCGCGGAGATCGGCAAGAACCGTGCCGTCGACGTCCCGATCGTGGGGGACGTCAAGGTGGTGCTCGAGCAGCTGACCCACGTGCTCGAGGACAAGGCCGTCAAGGGGGAGCTCGAGCGGCTGCTCCCGGACACGACGGCGTGGCGGGCGCATCTCGCCGACCTGGACCGGGAACACCCGTTGCGCGTCGACCAGCCGGAACGGGGGGTGCTGAAGCCGCAGACCGCCATCAGGGCCATCTACGAGCGGTGGGGCGACGAGGCGGTCTACGTGTCCGGTGTCGGCCAGCATCAGATGTGGGCCTCGCAGCTGATCCCATACAGCCGCTGTCGGCAGTGGATCAACTCCGGTGGTCTGGGCACGATGGGCTTCGCCGTCCCGGCCGCGATCGGCGCGAAGGCCGGGGTCGGTCGCGACGTGCCGGTGGTGGCGATCGACGGCGACGGTTGCTTCCAGATGACCTTCCAGGAGCTGGCGACCGCCGTTCAGCACGACATCCCCGTCGTGTTCTGCGTGATCAACAACGGTTTCCTCGGGATGGTGCGGCAGTGGCAGTCGCTGTTCTACGACGACCGGCGCTCACAGGTCGCGTTGCCCCAGGCGTTGCCCGACCTGCTCAAGCTCGCGGACGCCTACGGCATCCCCGGCTTCCGGGTCTCCGCGGTCGAGGACCTCGACGCGACGCTCGAGAAGGCCTTCGCGATCACCGATCAGCCCGTGCTGGTGGACTTCCGGGTGGACCCGGAGGATTACCGGGTGCAACGGGATCGCATCCTGCCGTACTGGCGCGGCCGCTCGATACGCGATGCCATCTTCTCCGAGATGAGTGACGAATGGAAGGCGTGTTACCGGGCCGGGAT
>SKTG01000197.1 GCA_007118045.1 Nitriliruptoraceae bacterium | reverse complement strand
TGCTCGACGCGGCGGCCGGCGGCGACCCGTTCACGCGGCGCGACCGTGGCGGCGTCACCGTTCGCCTCGTCCTCCCGGGAGATCCCCGCCCGCTCGCGATCCAGCGCGGCCACCTGATCACCGAGGTGCACCACCTCGATCGCGGAGGGGCGCCCGTGGGACAGGCCGGCATCGATGGCCGCACCGACCGCGTCGGTGTGCACGTGGACGTTGAGCAACCCACCCGCCGCGACCACGACCACGGACTCGCCGAGCGCCTCCAGATCGTCACGCAGCGGGCCCGCGGCCGCGTCGACCGCCTCGAGCAGGTACTGGACCTCGTACGGGTGGTTGCGCGAGCCGTGGCAGGCGGTGTCGGGCGTGGTCGACAGCTCCCGGGGAGCGTCGACCACCACGTCCGGTGCGGAGCCCGTGAGGTGACCGTGGACCGCGGCCAGCAGCACCTCGAACCCGCGTGCCCCGGCGTCGACCACCCCCGCCTCGCGCAGCACGGTCAGCTGCTGCCTGGTGTGCGCCACGGCGTCCGCGGTGGCGGCGCAGCTCGCGGCGGAGGTCCCCACCAGATCCTCGCCGCGCTGGACCGCGTCCCGCGCCGCCTCGGCGGCCCGTCCCAGCACCGTCAGGATCGTGCCCTCGACGGGCTCGGCGACCGCCTCGTAGGCGAGCTCACGGGCGTGGCCGAGCGCGGCGGCGTACAAGCGCGCGTCCACCTCGTCGTGACCGGTCACCACCTCGACGACCGCGCGGACCACCTGGCTGATGATGACCCCCGAGTTGCCGCGGGCGCCACGCACGGTGCCTCGGATGACCGCCCGGGCCAGCTCGTCGACGTCGCGGTGCTCACGACGTGCGGCGTAAAGGGCGTCCAGACCGGCGCGGACCGTGGCCGACATGTTGGTGCCGGTGTCGCCGTCCGGCACCGGGAAGACGTTGAGATCGTCGATCGCGTCGCGACGATCCGCAAGGGCGGCGTGGACGCGTCGGAACAGCGCGGGCAGCTCCCGCGCCGCGAGCGGCGCTCCCACGGCCTGACCCACGTCGCCCTCGCTACCCGGTCTCGCCCTCGCTGCCCGGTCCCGGGTACCGAGCGTAGCCCCGCAGCCCACGGTGTCGGTCCCGCCTGGCTCCACGCGCGACCGGCGGGGCCACGCGCCGTGACCGATGGGATCGGCGCCGGTGTGCGTCCGTCCGCCGGCGCTGGTAGCCTCCCCACGCCCTCGAAGTGGCCCCGTCGTTCGTCGCGGTCGCCGAGAGGTCCACCTCGACATCCTCGTCACGCCGCGCGACGTTCTCGTCCGTGACAGCGCGCGTGACCTCCGTCCGGGAAGGCTCCCCCATGGCGTCCGTCTGCCAGCTCTGCGACAAGAAGCCGTGGTCCGGCAAACAGGTCTCGCACTCCCACCGCCGCTCGAACAAGCGGTGGTCACCCAACGTGCAGCGGGTCAAGGCCTTCGTCGACGGCCGGACCGTGCGGCTCGACGTCTGCACGTCGTGCATCAAGGCCGGCAAGATCACCCGGCCGCCGGTCGCCGGCTGAAGACCCACCCTTCCCTGCCCGCCGACCGACGTGTAGCGTCCGCGCCGGCGCCGGAACGGCGGCCCGGGCGACGCCCCGACCGGCGACGCTCGCGGGGGGCACGTCCACGTGACGTCCCAGGTGAGGTGGCAGGAGGGCGGCGTGGTCTCGGCGTACATCCTGGTGCAGACCGAGCTCGGCAAGGCCGCCGAGGTGGCCCGCACGGTCGAGGAGCTGCCGGGGGTCTCCAGTGCCGATGACGTCACCGGCCCCTACGACGTCATCGTCAGGGCGGAGGCGCCCGACGTCGATCAGCTCGGGCGCATGGTGGTCTCCGCGATCCAGGCGATCCCCGGCATCACGCGCACCCTGACGTGCCCGATCGTCAACCTCTGAGCCGTCACACCCGAGCGTCGGCCAGCAGGCGGTCCACCAGCGCGCGGTAGTCCAGACCCTCCGCCGCCCACAGCCGCGGGAACATCGATGCGGGTGTGAACCCCGGGATCGTGTTGATCTCGTTGACCACGACCTCGCCGTCGGGTAGCGCGAAGAAATCGACCCGGGCGAGCCCTCGGCAGCCGATCGCGCGGTAGGCCCGCCGCGCCAGGTCGTCGATGCGCGCGGCCACGGCGTCCGTCACGTCGGCCGGGATCAACAGCTCGGACGCGGCGAGGTACTTCGCCTCGAAGTCGTAGAACTCGTGGGAGGGCACGATCTCACCCGGCGCCGTCACCTCGAGCTCGGCATCGCCGATGACGCCGACCTCCAGCTCACGACCGCCCTCGACGCCCTGCTCGACGACCGCCACCTGGTCGTGGCGGTACGCGGCGTCCATCGCCTCGGCCAACGCGTCGGGGTGGCTGACCTTGCTGATGCCGATGGACGACCCCTGCCGCGCCGGCTTGACGAACCACGGCAGCTCGAGGGCGAGCTCGAGCTCGCGGGTCACGTCGTCGGGCTCACGGTCCCAACGCGCACGATGGAGGGCGCGGTAGTTCAGCTGCGGCAGGCCCTTCGCGCCGAAGGACGCCTTCATCGCGGCCTTGTCGACCCCGATCGAGGATGCGGTCACGTCGGCACCGACGAACGGCAGGCCGACGGTGGCCAACAGCCCCTGGACCGTGCCGTCCTCCCCCCAGGGCCCGTGCAGGAGCGGGAACGCGACGTCCACCGCTCCGATGACCCGGGCGGCGCACGCGACACCGTCCCCCGTGGCGTCGCCCGCGTCGTCGAGTTGGACGAGCTGCGGGCCACGTCGGCTCCCCACCACGGCGACCGTCGGGCCCTCGTCGGACACGTGCGGTAGCTCCTCGCCGGCCTCGGGCTCGATCACACCGTCGGTCAGCGTCCAGCGTCCGTCCCGGGTGATGCCGACGGTCACCACCTCGTAGCGGTCGCGGTCGACGACCTCCAGCACGGAGCGGGCGGACAGGCACGAGATCTCGTGCTCCGACGACCGTCCGCCGTAGAGCAGCACGACCCGCTTCACGACCCGGCCTGCCCTGCGGTGGTCGTGGCCGCCTCGACCGCGTGCGTCGCGACGCCACCACGGGGGCGGGGACGGGAAGCTTCCACGGCGGGCTCCGGGTCGCGGACGAGGCCGGGGGAGCCTAACCGTGGCCAGGAAGGTCGGCGGGAAGGTCACGCGAACCGGCGACGTCGGAGCTCCGGGTAGGGTCCCGGCCCCGCTCCGGCGGGTCATGACGTGAACGGGACCACGAGCCGGGAGGGCCGCGAGGTGGCGCAGATCGACTACGACGGACGGGTGGCGATCGTGACGGGGGCCGGGGGCGGCCTCGGGCGCAGCCACGCGCTGCTGCTGGCCAGCCGGGGTGCCAAGGTGGTCGTCAACGACCTCGGTGGCGCGCGGGACGGCAGCGGCGGCGGCTCGGAGATGGCCGACGCCGTCGTCGCCGAGATCCGGGAGGCCGGCGGCGACGCCGTCGCCGACTACGCGGGCGTGCACACCTGGGAGGGTGGCCGGAGCATCGTGGGCACCGCGCTGGAGGCCTTCGGTCGCGTCGACGTGGTCGTGAACAACGCGGGCATCCTGCGCGACACGTCCTTCGCGAAGCTCACCGAGGACCAGCTCGACCTCGTGCTGAAGGTGCACCTCTACGGCGGCTTCCACGTGACCCACGCCGCGTGGGAGCACCTCCGCGGACAGGGCTACGGCCGGGTGATCAACACCACCTCCGGCTCCGGGCTGTACGGCAACTTCGGCCAGGCGAACTACTCGGCCGCGAAGCTCGGCCTGGTGGGGCTGACGCGGACGCTGGCGATCGAGGGCCGCAAGTACGGCATCACCGCGAACGTGATCGCTCCGATCGCCGCCTCACGGATGACCGAGGACGTCATGCCGCCCCAACTGCTGGAGCGGCTCGAACCCCACCACGTCTCCCCGTTGGTGGCCTACCTCGCCTCCGAGACCTGCTCGGAGACCGGTCGGATCTACTCCGTCGGCGGTGGCTACATGGCTCGCGTCGCGATCCTCGAGGGCGAGGGGGCGACGTTCGACGACGTGCCCACGCCGGAGGACGTCGCCGCCGCCTGGGACCGGATCGACCGGGTCGGCGACGGAGCCATGGAGTTCACCGACGGGGTGTTCGAACAGACCAACAGGATCGCGGCATCGCTCGGGCTCGGAACCCGGTAGGGCCGCTCGGGCCCGAGCCCCCGGCGGGGGCCTCCGGCCGCGGTCACCGCCGGAGCAGACGGGCGAGCTCGGAGAGGACGGCCTCGACCAGCTCGTCGGTCGTGGCGTAGGACGTATCGAGCTCGAGGTCGCGCAGGAGCAGATCGCGCGTCGCCTCCTGCTGGGCCACCGCGAGCCCGGGTGTCGCCACGCCGGCCTCGCGTTCCCGGTCCTCGAGCACGTCCGGGTCGCAGGTCAGCCCGACGTAGAGCACGTCCAGACCGCTGAGGGCGGTGACCAGGTCGGTCAGCGTGGCGCGGTCGAGCAGCACGTGGTCGACCGCGACGTCGAAACCGCCGTGGGCCCACGCCGCTGCGGCACGGTGCATGGCGGCGACGAGCTCGCGCCCCATGGGGCCCCATGCGGCGTGCGTGCCACCGGCCAGCCGCGGCAGCACCAGCTCCGACCACCGGCGCGCCCCCGGCCCGAACGACCCCAGCGCCGCGTCCAGACCGACCTCCATGAGCGGCCCGGGACGTACCTGCGGCCAGGCGCGCTGCAGGGCATGCAGCGTCGTGCTGCAACCGACCTGGGTGGGCCCGTCGAGCACGATGACCAACCCGCGGCGCCTCACGCTCCCTCCAGACCGTGATGCTCCGGCTTGGCCTCGCGTGCCAGCAGGCTCTCCACCAGGGCGTGCGGGTCGTAGCCGGCGTGGCACACGGCCACCACCCCCTCGGTGATCGGCAGGTCCACGCCGGCGTCGGCGGCCAGGGCCAGGATCGCCCTGGACGAGCGCACCCCCTCCGCCACCATGTTCATCGAACCGATGATCGCCTCGAGGGACTCGCCACGGCCGATCCGCTCCCCGACCGTGCGGTTGCGCGACTGCGGCGAGGTGCACGTCGCGACCAGGTCGCCGACGCCGGCCAGGCCGGAGAACGTGAGGGGCTTGCCGCCCAGCGCCACCCCGAGCCTGGTCATCTCGGCCAGGCCCCGGGTGATGACCGCCGCCTTCGTGTTGTCGCCGAAGCCCATGCCGTGCGCCATGCCGGCCGCGAGGGCGATCACGTTCTTCACCGCCCCGGCGACCTCGACACCGACCTTGTCCGCGTTGGTGTAGACCCGGAAGTAGGGCGCCATCACCGCCTGTTGCACGCGTTCGGCCCGAGCGGTGTCCGGACTGGCCGCGACGCTGGCGGCCGGCAACCGCGCCGCGCACTCCCTCGCGAGGTTCGGTCCACTCACCACCACGACCCGGTCGGGATCGCAGTCCAGTGACTCGCGGATCACCTCGCTCCCGAAACGCCGCGTCTCGACGTCGACACCCTTGATGAGGCTCACGAGCGTGGCATCACCCGGGATCGCGTCGCCCCAGGCCGCGAGCTGTTCCTGCACCCCCACCGACGGCACCGCGAGGACGACGACCTGCGCCCGCTCGAGCGCGCGGGCCGGATCGGTCGTGGCCGCGAGGCCCTCGGGCAGGACGACGTCCGGCAGGTAGGCGGCGTTGCGGTGCTCGGTCTCGATCTCGGTCGCGACCTCCGCGCGGCGCGACCAGATCGTCGTCGCTCCGCCCGCGTCCGCACACATGATCCCGAAGGCGGTACCCCACGAGCCGGCGCCCATCACGGCGATCTCACTCATGTGGCTCCCTCCGTGCCCTTCCGGCCCCTCGGCCGCGTCGGACGTCGTGACCCGGCGGCTACCGACGGGAGGTCACCGACGGGCACTCACCGCGTGCCGCCGGCAGGCTAGTGCCTGTCGACCAGCCGGCCGTGGCGGTCACACGACGGGATCCCCCGGCGCGGTGGCAGGGGAACGGCGCCGACCGGGTCCGACCGGGGCCGCGAACCCCGCCCGCGGCCGCCACCCGGTGACCGAGTCACCGAGCGGTGCGCCACTACCCTGCCCCGACATGCCACCTCGGACCGTCGCACTCGTGCCGCTGCGCGCCCCTGGTGCGGGCATGACCCGGTTGGCCACCGCCCTGGCCCCCGACGCTCGGGCGCGTCTGGCCCGCGCGATGCTCACCGACGTCGTGTCCGCGCTCGTCGCGGCACGCGTCGACGAGGTGCGGGTCGCGGCTGACGGTGACCGCGCCTCCGACGCCGCGCACGAGGCGGGCGCGACGGTGGTCCTCGACCCATCGGGCAGCCATGACCTCGACGCGGTCCTGCGGGCCGCCGCGAGCGATCTCCGAGGGGAACACGTCCTGGTCGTCCCGGCGGATCTGCCGCGGCTGCGTGCCGACGACGTCCGTGCCGTCCTGGAGACCCCCGCCGACGTCGTGGTCGCCCCGACGGCGGCCGGTGGGACGGGCGGGCTGTTGCGCCGTCCGGTCGGGCGGATCCCGACCGCGTACGGCCCCGATTCGGCCCGACGACATCGCGAGCTGGCCGAGCGGGCAGGAGCCAGCCTCGCGATCGTCGACCGCGACGGCTTCCATCACGACGTCGACACCTGGACCGACCTCGCGGCGCTGCACGAGGTCGAGCTCGGCGAGGAGACCGCCCGCGTGCTGCCACAGCTGCTGGGCCGGGCCGCGGCGGTGGTCTGAGACGCCGTCTGGCGGCCCGACCGCCGCGCCGAGCTCATCGTCGCCGAGGTGCGCGGCGCGACACGACCCGGCCGTCGCTCACTCGTGGGGCGAACGGCGTCGGCGCCGCAGCTGCCAGGCCGTGAAGGCACCGATCAGCGCGCCCACGACGAAGGCTGCGACCAGCAGCACGATCAGCGGGACACCGCCCACCTCCCCGTCACCCGTCGGATCCGGCCGCACCTGCGTCTCGCCGAAGACCCAGGAGAAATCCACCGGCTGGCTGTTGAAGACCGCGAAGACGCCGAAGAGGATGGCCAACAGCAGGACGAACACCCGCCCGAGCTGCTGGGTGAGAGGCGTCGCCGGCGCGGTCGCGAGGCCGTCGTCCTCCGGGTCGGACGTCCCCGGCTCCTTCGACCCCCTGGCCTTCGACCCGCCGCCCTTCGACCCTCCGCCCTTCGACCCGCCGCCCTGCGACCCTCCGGGCTTCGACCCTGCGGGCTTCGACCCTCCGGGCTTCGACCCTCCGTCCTCCGGCTCGCCCGGCGTTGCCGCCGGATCGTCCCCGGGTCGTGGGGGGGAGCCCCGCGAGGCCGACCCGGCGCCATCGCCACCCCTCGACGCCCCGCGACGGCCGC
>SKTG01000391.1 GCA_007118045.1 Nitriliruptoraceae bacterium | reverse complement strand
GGGCCACTACCCCTCCACCCGGTCGATGCCGATCCGTCAGCCACCTCACGTCTGGCCCTGGCCGACTCCACGAGCTGGATGCCCATCCACCTGATCATCACCGGAGGCACGCTGGCCATCGTCCTCGGCGCCCTCGACGGCTATGGCCACGCCACCCTCGCCACGGCCTGGCAGACCGCGAGCGAGGCCGAACGAGAGGCCATCGAGGCGGCCGCGCTCGCGCTCAACGCCATCGACTCCGGCATGACCGCCATCGGCATCCTCGCGCTATTCGGGATCGCGCTCGCCTCCATCGGCGCCGCCATCGTCTTCAGCCGCATCGTTGCCAACTGGCTCGGCTGGGCCGCGATCGGTATCGGGGTCCTTGGCACCGTCACCGGCCTGGCTTTCGCCCATCTCGGCCCCACCGCCGTGGTACTCAACGGTCTGTTCAGACCGCTCATGATCGCGACCATCTACTTCATCGGTCTCGCCGTCGCCCTTCGACGGGCCCCCACGACTGACTCCCCACAGGACCGCACGAGCCGTCACGAGCTTGCCGATCCAGAGTCATCCAGAAACAGCACTGACGCCCTGCCCTCTTGAAGCCCCCTGTTGCACCGGGGCATCAAACGGGCACGCTCTGGCCCCAGCATGGATCGCCCGGTATCGAACACGACTGCGGAAACCACTCCTGGCGCTGGAGGGCACGCTGGGTCCCACCTGCGACGGCGCAACCAGCGACGGAGGGGGCCGACCGGCTCTCCAGTAGGGCGAGCACAACCGTGAGATCGGGCGTACTCGTCACCGCGTAAGGCCACGGCGAAGATGTCGAGCGGGCCCTGGTCGGTCCCGACCTCCGAGACGGAGGGCTGGGGTCGAGGACGTCGTTGCCGCCAGAGGATGGCGGCGGCGGTGGTGGCGATGAAGGGCAGCAGGAGCAGGTTGAGGGTGGTCCAGCCCACGGTGTGCAGCAGCGCCCCGGCGGCCAGGGATCCGAGAATGGTCAGAACGTGATGACCCGCTCGGCCTCGAGCGTCCAGTCGGTGAGCTCGTCCATCGTGGAGCGCCGGGCGCCGTCGACCAGCCGATCGTCGCCGATGCCACGGGCGTCGAGGCAGGTGCCACAACAGCCGACCTCGGCCCCCTTGCGGAGCACGCTGGAGACCATCCGGTCGAGGTGGTAGTAGCCGTCGGGCAGTTGCTGGCCGTCGATGGCGGTGCCCACCGCATCCCCCATCAGGAACAGCCGCACCTCGACCCCGTCGCGCTTGGCCAGCGACACGGCGAGCCGGAGCGCGTTGAAGGGCAGCTCCGAACCGTAGGGTGGACCGTTGACGATCATCAGCACGTTCATGCCGGCTCCTGTCGTGAGGCTCGTGAGTCGGGTCGTCGTGTAGCAGGCGGTCGTGTAACAGGTCGATCGAGTCGTCGGGAGGTCACGCCTACGGCCCGCTGGCCACCGGGCGGCGGTGCGTTTCGGACATGCGCACGGCCACGTCGATGCCTGAAGCGGCGGTGATCGCGGCGATGACGACGATGGCGGTGGTGATCGAGTAGACGTCGGCGAGCACGCCGGCCAACACCGCACCGACGGCGAAGCCGAAGTCACGCCACCAGCGGTAGACGCCGACGGCTGCACCGCGCCAGGCCGGGTGGGCGATGTCGCCCACGGCGGCGATCAGGGTCGGGTAGGCCATCGCGGTGCCCGCGCCGAACAGCACGCTTCCGGTGGCCCAGACGGTGAAGGTGTCACCGAAGGCGATGATCAGGAGGCCGGCGGCCTCGGTGAGCTGCCCTGCGACGATCAGTCCCTTGCGGCCGATCTGGTCCGACAGGGCGCCGGTGGACAGTTGCCCGGCGCCCCACACGGCGGGAGCGACCGCGATCAGCAGCCCGACCGTCCCGACCGTGAGGTCGCCGGTGGTGGTGAAGAGGATGGGGAACAGGCCCCACGCCATGCCTTCGTTGAGGTTGTTGACCAGGCCGGCCTGGCTGGTGGCCGACAGCGACCGGTCGCGCCAGGTGGACAGCGCGAACACCTGCCGGGGCGTGGAGGAAGCGCCGTGGGCGTTCGTGCCGCCGTCGTGGTCCTTGCTCTCCTCGGCGACGTGGCTGGAGGTCTCCCGCACGAACAGCGACGACAGTCCGAGGCCGAGACCGGCGAATGCCAGGCCGAGGAAGAACGGTGCGGGCCGCAGGCCAGCGACCTCGGCTATGTAGCCGGTGGCCCACGCGGCCGCGGCCACGGCGCCGTAGCCGGCCGCCTCGTTGAAGCCCATCGCCATGCCGCGACGCTGGGGGCCGACGAGATCGATCTTCATCAGCACGGTCACCGACCACGCCAGTCCCTGGTTGATGCCCAGCAGCACGTTGGCGGCGATCACCCACGACCAGGAGGGGGCCCAGATGAGCATCAGCGGGACGGGCAGCGCGAACAGCCAGCCGACCAGCAGCACGGGCTTGCGACCGAACCTGTCGGCCAGCGTGCCGGCGAGGAAGTTCACGATCGCCTTGGTGAGTCCGAAAGCGAAGATGAACGTGAGCATCGCCGTGTAGGCGGTCAGGCCGAACTCCTGCTCGGCCAGCAGCGGTAGCACGGTGCGTTCCTGGCCGATCATGCCGCCCACCAGGGCGTTGACTCCGACCAGCAGAGCGAACTGCGGGAGGTTCTCCCGCAGCCCCAGGCGGATGGGTACGAGTGCGCGGCTCACGCGCCGGTCTCCAACCCGTGGTCGGCGTCGGCGAGATCGTCAGGTCCACCGGCGAGCACGGCGACGTCGCGATGGCCGGCACGCTCGAGCAGGCTGGCTGCGGACATCGCCCGCTCGCCGTGGCCGCAATGCACCAGCACCGGCCCCTCACCGAACGGCGGGGTGTCCCCGGTGACTTCGTCGAGCTCGGTGAGCTCACCGAGCTCGACGTGGAACGCGCCGGCCACGTGGCCGGCGGCGTACTCGGGACGCTGACGGATGTCGACGACGCGACGGCCAGCGGCCGCGTCGGCATCGACCAGGGGGGTGGTGGCCACCGGTCGCCCCGATGTCGCCCAGGCATCGATGCCACCGTCGAGCACCCCGGCCAGGCGCTGGAAGCCGATCGTCAGCGCCGCCCACACCAGATCCTCCTCAGCGACGCCCGGGTCGGGGACGAGGATCACCGTCGCCTCGCGGGAGACCAGCCAGCCCAGCCACGTCGCGAACTGTGCACGCCACGGGTTGGAGATCGCGCCGGGCACGTGGCCGGCCGCGAACGCGGCGATGCGCCGCACGTCGACGAGCACCGCCCCCTCGCCCACGGCCTGGCCCACCTCGTCCGGCGAGAGCCGTGGGAGCGCGGGAGGCCGTTGGCCGACGACGGCCACACCAGCCCGGTTCACGTCGCGCAGCTCGAGGAAGTAGGGCGGGTAGCTGCCGTAGCCGCCCAGCAACCTCGCGACGAAGGTGTCCTCGTCCGGCTGATCGACCAACAGCGGGTTGGCGGCCTTCTCCGTGCCGATCGTGCTCGTGCGCTGCCCACCCGGCGCCGCGGAGCAGAACGAGCCCGCCCCGTGGGTCGGGTAGACCGGCAGCTCGTCTGCGAGCGTGAACAGCCGCTGGTGGATGGAGCGGTACGCCTGGCGGGCCAGCGGCTCGGTCATGTCCGGGGAGAGCAGGTCCGTGCGCGCCACCCCGCCGGCCATCAGCGTCCCGCCCGAGAACAGCGCGAGAGGCCGTCGCCCGTCCCGCAGCAGGTAGGCCACGTGCTCCGGGGTGTGCCCGGGGGTGGCGATCGCCTCGAGGGTCATCCCACCCAGGTCGAGCTCGTCACCGTCCTTCAGGGCCCGGTGCGGGAAGGCGAGCTCGCTTCCCACCGGTGCCGCCAGCTGCGCCCCGCGGGCGGTCAGTTCACGCCCACCCGAGACGAAGTCGGCGTGCAGATGGGTCTCCACCACCCACCGCGGCGTCAGCCCGCGACGCTCGAGCTCGACCGCGTACGGGCGCGGGTCACGCTCGGGGTCGACCACCAGCGCCCCGCCATCACCCAGATCGACCACGTAGGCGCTGTTGCCCAGGCCCTCGTCGACCACCGGCGTCACGTCCACGACCCACTCTATTCAAAGGAACACTTGAACAGAGGCTGCCGAGTTGAGGGACCGTTGTCAAGTCATCGCTTGAGCACCGCGTACGATGGCGGCAACGACGGGAGGAGCAGCCATGTCGACCACGACCCGCCGCGTCGCCAAGAACGCCCTGTTCGACGGCTTCGCCCGCATCGCCGCCGCTCTGAGATCGGGACGACGCGCCGAGATCGTCGAGATCCTCGCCCAGGGCGAACGCAGCGTGGAACGGATCGCCACCGAGATCGACCAGTCCGTGGCCAACACCTCCCACCACCTGCGCACCCTGGCCCGTGCCGGACTCGTGGCCTCCCGCCGTGAGGGCACCCATATCCACTACCGGCTCGCCTCCGACAAGGTGCTCGAGGTCTGGTTGGCCATCCGCGAGCTCGCCGCCGAGCAGCTCGACGACCTCGCCGCGCTCGCCGACGCCTACCTCGGCGACCGCACCCACATCGATGACATCGACCGGGACGAGCTCCTCGCACGCCTCCAGAGACGCGAGCTGACCGTCATCGACGTCCGCCCGCCCGGCGAGTACGCCGCCGGGCACCTTCCCGGCGCCATCTCCGTGCCGCCCGACGACATCGATCAGATGCTCGACGAGCTCCCCGACGACCGCGAGATCGTCGCCTACTGCCGCGGTCCCTACTGCGTCTACGCCGATGACGCCGTCCGCGAACTCACCGCTCGCGGCCGACGGGCCCGACGTCTGCGCGAAGGCATCCCCGAATGGCGACAGCACGGCGGTCCCATCGACACCGGCACGGCGTGACCGTGGGGACGTCGCTCCCGCGCGACGGCTCAGCGCCCCGCCGGCACGAGCAGCACCGGTCGCCGGCTCGCCCGCAGCACGTGTTCGGCGGTGGAACCGAGCAGCAGACCGGTGAGCGGGTTGCGGCCTCGAGCGCCCGTGACGATCAGATCCGCGCGTTGTTCCTCCGCGACGAGACCGATCGTCTCGGGCACCGGGCCGCGTTCCACCCGGGGCTGTAGCGCCCCGTCGAGGGCCCGGTCGAGGTGCTCCCGGGCCGCCACGACATCCTCGCCGGACGCCTGCGACGGTACGACGGTGGTCGCGACGCCCCCGAGCGAGCGTGCGAGGGTCCCGGCGAGCACCTCGGCGGGTACCGCGCTGTCGGAACCGTCCGTGGCCAGCAGCACGCCCCCTCCGCGTTCGGTCGCTCCGGTGTGCAGGGGCAGGAGCAGGACGGGGATCGCGCTGGTGCGCAGCAGTTCGAGCACCGTGCTGCCCAGGAAGAGGTCCCGCCAGGGCGTGTGCCCGTGGCTGCCGACGACGATCAGGTCGGCGTCCGACTCCGCAGCCGTCTCCCGCAGCTCCGCCGCCGGGTCGCCGCTGCGCACCTCCACGGCCACCTCGGCTCTCGACAGCTCGGCGGCCATGGCCTCCAGGCGTCGCTGGTAGTGCTCGCGGTGGCGTTCCTGGGGCGCCTGCGGGTAGTGGCCACCCAGGACGGTGAGCAGGGTGAGTCGCGTGACGCCCAAGCGGGCCAGGTCCTGCAGCTCCGCGATCAACCGGTCGGTGGTGGGGGCGTGGTCGATCCCGACGATCGCGTGATCAAGCATCGTGGTGCTCCTCGCTGACGTCGTCGGCCTCGCGGTCCTCGGCGGGGCCCTCGGGGTCGATGCCGTGCGCGCCCTCGAGCTGCAGCCTGCGCCAGCGGCCGAAGCCGACGAGCTCGACGCGCCATGCGTGTCGCTCGTCGTCCAGTCGCGGATCGACGAAGCAGGTCACGGGTCCGACCTCGGTGCGCAGGTAGGCGGCGGGGTCGCTGGGCGGCCCGGGTTCGGCGACCGGGACGAGCGCGCGGCCCCCGCAGCAGCCATGACGAGGAGTGGCGCGCAGCACCAGGGGGCGACCGCCGAGGTGTTCGACGACCGCGTCGCTGATCTCCGGTCCGTTCGTCACCTCTCGGCTCGGACGGGTGAGACCGGTCGCTCCGCGGGGAAGCGGTGGCGGGTGCGGTTCGCGTAGCGCACCAGCGCCAGCATCAACGGCACCTCGACCAGCACGCCGACGACGGTGGCAAGGGCGGCGGGGGACTGGAGCCCGAACAGGGCGATGGCGGCCGCGACCGCGAGCTCGAAGAAGTTGCTGGCACCGATCATCGCGCCGGGGGCGGCGATGGCGTGCCGGACCTTCAACAGCTGCATCGCCCGGTAGGCGAGGTAGAAGATCAGCACGGTCTGGATGACCAGCGGGACCGCGATCAGGCCGATGTGCAGGGGGTTGTTGAGGATGACCTCGCCCTGGAAAGCGAAGAGCAGCACCAGCGTGACGATCAGCCCGACCGGCGTGACCGGGGCGATGCGGCGCATGAACACGCCGTCGAACCACTCGATGCCGCGGCGCTTGATCAGCGCGACGCGCGTCAGCCAGCCGGCTACGAGCGGGATGACGATGTAGAGCACCACCGAGAGCGCCACGGTGTCCCAGGGCACCGCGATGTCGGAGACGCCCAGGAGCAACAGCACGATCGGCGCGAACGCGACGAGCATGATCAGGTCGTTGACCGCCACCTGCACGAGCGTGTAGCCGGCATCGCCGCGGGTCAGGTAGCTCCAGACGAACACCATGGCGGTGCAGGGTGCGGCGCCCAGCAGGATCGCCCCGGCGAGGTACTGGCGGCCGAGCTCCTCCGGGATCAACGGCGCGAAGATCACCATCAGGAACAGGTAGGCGATCGCGAACATCGTGAACGGCTTGACCAGCCAGTTGATGCCCGTGGTGACCAGCAGCCCCCGCGGTTCGCGACCCGCCCCCACGATCGCGCCGAAGTCGATCTGGACCATCATCGGGAAGATCATCGCCCAGATCAGCACCGCCACCGGCAGCGAGACCTGGGCGTACTCGAACCGGGACAGCACGTCGGGCACCGCCGGGGCGAAGTGGCCCAGCGCGACGCCCGCGACGATCGCCAGCGCCACCCACAGCGACAGCAACCGCTCGAACGTGCCCAGCCCGCCGGCGGGCGTGGCTTCGGCCGCAGCGCGGCCAGGGGTGGACTCGGGCATCGGGACCTCGGACGGGAGCGAGCGGGAAGGAAGGATGCTCTATCGGGAAACGACGATACGCGATGGGTCGTCGTTGCGCACGCGGCCGTCGACGCCGCGGTGGCCAGACGCGTCCGATCGGGCCCGCTACAGCTCGGCGATACCCCTCTTGAGCAGCGCGAGACCGGTGGGTGACACGCAGTAGGCGGTACGCGTGCCGTCCGGCGTGGCCTGGACCAGGCCGGCCTCGCGCAGGATGCGCAG
>SKTG01000067.1 GCA_007118045.1 Nitriliruptoraceae bacterium | reverse complement strand
GACGCCAGCGCCGCACGCGCCTCGGGGCGCGGCGGCGTGCTGGCTGCATGGTCGAGGTAGAGGTCCACGCCGCGACGGTAGCGTCGGACCCCATCGGCCAGCACGGCCGGCCCCGAAGCCCGGCGACCTTCCTGGTCCGCCCGGGTGACCACCGACCGGGGCTCGGCACGCGCCCGGACCGGTCCCCGACCGACCGCGACCCCGACACGGAGCCGGCGATGCCCGCCCCGCACCTGCCAGCCACGGCTCCCTCCCCCGCCACACCACGCGGGGTCGTGCCGCTCGGCATCGACCTCGGCGTCGTCGCCGGCCAACGGGTCGTGTTGCTCAGCCTCGAGGTGTGGGACGGGTGGGCGGACCTGCGGTTCGCCCGCATCGACGTGGGGGCCACGACACGGTTGACCCGCCGTGTCCCGCCCGCGGCGAGCTGGGAGGTCGTCGCCGACGGCGAGTCGCTGGAGGTCTTCGACGCCGTCGGCCGCGGGGACCGCAGCTTCAGCAACGGCGAGGTGCGGCTGGTCCCGGCGCCGGCGCTGACCGCGCACCTGATCGTCGGGGTCGAGGTCGTGCCGGGCGAGGCGACGCTGTCCACCGAGATCTCGCTCGTGGGGGAGGGCTGATGACCAAGGCCAGCACCCGGAGGGCCGGCGTGCCGGACCCGCTGCACATGATCCACCTCGACGGCCGTTACCGGTTCCCGGCCCCACCCGACGAGGTGTGGCACCACATGAACCGGGTGGACGAGTTCCCCACCTGGTGGCGCTGGCTGCGCGAGTTCCAGGTCGAGGGCGGCGGGCTGACCTCGGGCGGCGTGCTGCGTGGCCTGGTGGTGCCGCCCATCCCCTACCGCTTCCGCGTGGGCATCGCCCTCGACGAGGTCGCCCCGGCCGAACGCATCGTCGCGACGCTGACCGGTGACCTCGAAGGTCCCGCGGAGCTCGGCCTGACGGAGGTGGCGGGGGGCGCGGAGCTGACGATCCGGTGGGACGTCGAGATGCGCAAGCCGGCCATGCGACGGGCCGCGTCGGTGGCCAAGCCGTTGCTGGTCTGGGGCCACGACCAGGTGATCGAGATCACCGTCCGACGCTTCCAGGCCGTGGTGGACGGTCGCCTCTGAACGGCCCGCCAGGAGGTCGAGGGCCGCGGACACCGGCTCTACCCTCCGACCGAACGTGGCAGACGATGTGGAGCAGACGTGAACAACGCGAGCGTCGAGCGGTTCCGCGCCTCCGCGGCGCAGCTCGGCATGGACATCGACGTCCGGGAGTTCCCGGAGGAGACCCGCACCGCGCTCGACGCTGCCGAGGCGATCGGCTGCGACATCGCCCAGATCGTGAAGTCGCTGGTGTTCATCGCTGACGACGAGCCGGTCCTCGTGCTCACCTCCGGCGCCAACCGCGTCGAGGAGGGGGCCCTGGCCGAGCACCTCGAGGCCGAGGTCGTGCGCAAGGCGGACGCCGACGAGGTGCGCCAGGCCACCGGCTACGCCATCGGCGGGACACCACCCTTCGGACACGGCGAGCCCCTCCGGGTCGTCTGCGACGCCGACCTGACCGTGTTCGACGAGGTGTGGGCCGCGGCCGGGCACCCACGCACGGTGTTCCCCCTGAGCGCCGACGACCTGCTCAGGGTCACCGCGGCGAGCGTGACCACCGTCGACCGCTGAGCTGGACCGCAACACGGCCGGTGGCCGAGCGTGAGGACCGTGTGCACGGTGGTGGCGTCCCGCGCCGCGGACCACGGCCACGGTCCGTGCGGGCACCGGACGGGACCGCCGCCACACGGCCACCCGTCCGGCGGGCCACGCGCGGACACGTGCACCGACGCGATCGTTCGCGTAGACAGGTGGCAGCATCGCTCGGCCCTCGGGCCCGACGGCGATGATCCCTCAGGGAAAGGTCGACTGATGAGCAACTCGGACAAGTTCAGCGGCAAGGCCAAGGAGAACGTCGGCAAGGCCACGGGCGACGAGGACCTCCAGAAGGAGGGCAAGCGTCAGCACGCCAAGGGCGAGTTCGAGGAGAAGACCGAGGAGGCGAAGGACGCCGCCCAGGGTGCCTTCGAGTCCACCAAGGACACCGTCACGCCCGACGAGCGGTGACCTCTCGCCGCGCTCCCGTCGCGGAGCCGATCAGCGAACGCCCCGGCCGTCGGCCGGGGCGTTCTGCGTTGCGTGAGGTTCGTCGGGTGGAGCGGCTCAGCCCTTGCGGGCCCGCAGCTCCTCGATCAGCTTCGGCACGACCTGGTAGAGGTCCCCGACGATGCCGAAGTCGGCGATCTGGAAGATGGGTGCCTCGGGATCCTTGTTGATCGCCACGATGTGCTGCGAGGTCTGCATCCCGGCCCGGTGCTGGATCGCCCCGGAGATGCCGGAGCCGAGGTAGAGCGTCGGGGAGATGGTCCGGCCGGTCTGACCGATCTGGAACCGGTGGGGGTACCAGCCGGCGTCGGTGGCAGCGCGTGAGGCGCCCACCCCCGCGCCCAGCACGTCGGCCAGTTGCTCCATCTGCTCGAAGCCGGCCTGGTCACCGAGTCCGCGGCCACCGGCCACCACGATCGCGGCCTCGCCGATGTCGGGCCGGTCCGCCGTGCCCTGCTTCTCGACGGCGTCGACCGTGGTCGCCATGGCGGCATCCGACAGCGACATGTCCAGGGCGACCAGCTCCGGTGCCCCACCGCCGGTGTCCTCGGCCGGGAACGCGTTGGACGCGATCCCGACGAACTGCTTCCTGCCCTCGGCGACGCGCGAGTGCGTGATCTTGTCGCCGCCGAAGACCTCCTTGGTGACGTCCAGCCGTCCCCCCTCACCGGCCCGGACGTCGGTCGCATCCGTGATCACGCCGGCGTCGAGGCGGATCGCCAGGCGCGCCGCCACGTCCTTGACGTGGTTGGACGAGGCGAAGAACAGCGTGTCCGCACCTGAGGCCTCGAACGCCGCCTCGAGGGCCTCGACCTGCGGCAGGGTCACGTACGCCTGCGCGTCGGACGAGTCCCAGTGGTAGAGCTTGTCCGCGCCGTAGTTGCCCAGGGTGGCGGCCACGTCCGAGCCACCCTCGCCCAGCCAGACGGCCGCGACGGTGTCACCCGCCGCGCCGGCCAGCTGCTTCGCGGCCGTCAGGATCTGCAGCGAGATCTTGCGCGGCTCGCCGTCGGTGTGGTCGATCAGGACCAGCAACTCACTCATCTCGGTTCCTCCTGCCGCGTCGCCACGGCTCACGCTCGCTCGACGCCGGGTCGGGGCCCGGCGCGACGCTCAGACGAACTTCTTCTCCGTCATCCAGTCGGCGAGCTGCGCCGCCGCGGCTCCGGTGCCGTCGTCCTCGACGATCGTCCCGGCCTCCTTCGGCGGGCGGTCCTTGAACTCGTACATCGTGGCCGTGGCCCCGTTCGCGCCGACCTGCTCGGGCTCGACCCCGAGATCGGCCAGCGACCTCACGTCGAGCGGCTTGGACTTCGCCGCCATGATCCCCTTGAACGAGGGGTAGCGCGGCTCGTTGATCGCTTCGACGACCGACACGACGGCCGGCAGCTGGGAGGTCACCACGTCCCAGCCCTCCTCGTGCTCGCGGTGGACCGTGACGGATCCACCGTCGATCTCGAGGTGGCGCGCGTAGGTCAGTGAGGGCAGGCCCAGCAGCTCCGCGACCGCCGCCGGGACCAGGCAGGTGCGCGCGTCGGTGGACTGGTTGCCGAACAGCACCAGGTCGAACTCCTGCTCCTCCAACGCCTTGGCGATCACGCGGGCCGTGCCGAGCGCGTCGGACCCGGCGATGGCGTCGTCGGTGACCTGCAGCCCGGCGTCGAGCCCGTACGAGAGGGCCTTGCGCACGATCGGCTGCGCGGACTCCGGACCCACCAGCAGGACCGTCACCTCGGCGTCGTGCGACTCCTTGAGCCGCACGGCCTCCTCGATCGCGAACTCGTTCACCGGACACAGCACCGACTCCACCGACTCGCGGTCGACGGTGTTGTCGTTCGGGTCGATCTTCTTCTCGCCAGCGGTGTCGGGCACCCGCTTGACGGGGACCAGGACCTTCATCCGGTGCTCCCTCTCATGGACGGTCGGGCGGGATCTCGGCGGGCGGGAGGACGCTCCCGACGCCGTCACGCATGGAACTGGAGCGTACGCTCAAAATCAAATCCTCGGGGCGGGGTGGCCCCGTGGGCGCTGACCGCGTTGAGGTCGGACCTAGGCTGCGCGGCCATGCACCCGACCCCTGCTCCCCCGGATCCGTCGGACCCGGACGGGACGCGGTCGCATCGGCCGGTCCGGCCCCCCCGGTCCACCGGCTCGGGACCCGGTGAGCGCCCGCCCGCCGTCGGTCACGGGCCGGTTCCACCGCTCGTGCTGACCGGCGAGCGGACCCTGCCGGGCATCGCGGACGAGCGCTACTGGTTCGCGCGGCACGTGGTCGCCTACCGCCACCTCGCCGGACTGTTGGGGGAGCTGGCCGCCGCGACCGACCCGCCCGTGGTGGTGCTCGACGCCGGCTGCGGCGAGGGCTACGGCCTGGCGATGCTGCGCGAGGCCGGAGCGGACCACGTGGTCGGCGTCGACCTCGACGCCACCACGGCCGCGCACGCCCGGTGGCGTTACGCCGGGTCGGACCGGGGCGTCGAGGTCCTGCGCGCGGAGCTCGGCGATCTGCCGTTGTCGGACGGCGAGATGACGTGCAGCGTGTCGCTGCAGGTGATCGAGCACCTCCACGACGTCGGCGGGGCGCTGGCCGAGCTGCGGCGGGTCACGCGGCGGGGGGGCACCGTCGCGATCGCCACGCCCAACCGGCTGACGTTCACGCCCGACAGCGAGGTCCCCGTCAACCCCTTCCACACACGCGAGTTCACGGCCGCCGAGCTCGCCACGGAGCTGACCGCCGCCGGCCTGCCCGTCGAACGGTTCCTCGGCGTCCACCACGGAGCTCGCCTGGCTGCCGCCGAGGCCACCTCAGGGGCCTCCCTGCCGGAGCAGCTCGCCACCGGACCACCCGAGTCCTGGCCCCGCGAGCTGCGGCGACTGGTCCACAGCGTCGTGACGGACGACTTCGAGCTCCGCGAGGGCGCGCTGGACGCGAGCCTCGACCTGCTGGCGATCTGCCGGGTACCCGATCGGTGAGCCGGCCTCCGACACGCTGCGGCCCGGGCGTCGTCGGGATAGCCCGGCGGCGGGTCCGCGTTGGTGCTGCGTACACGCCGGCCCCACCTCGCCGGCCACGGACCGTGACCTCCCGCCGATGCCGAGGCGCCGTACGAGCCGGGACGCCCGTCACGCCACGCCGTCGTCACCGCGCCGCCGCCGGTGTCGCCACACCTCGAGGTAGCGGCCCGCCGCGCCGACCAGAGGCACCAGCACGGCTCCGACCAGCATCGGGGCGGCGAGGTCGAACCCTCGCGCGAACGCGGCCCCCGCACCGATCAGCACGCCGAACGGCACGAGGAACAGGGGCGCGACCGTGGCCCGCCCCCTGGCCTCCAGCCAGCGTTGCGTGGAGGTGGCTCCGGCGGCGCCGACCAGGACCAGCAGGATGCCGACCACCAGTCCGAGCGGATCATCCACCTGTGGCCCCTCCATCATCCACCTGTGGCCCCTCCTCCGGCACCTCACGCTACCTCGGCCCGGTCCTAGGCTCCCCCCGGCACCCGTGGGTCGCCGACCGACGGCCGTCCGTGCCGAGGAGCCGAGATGGGTCGTGTGCTGATCGAGCAGCCCCTGCTGGCGCTGTTCCTCGCGCTGGCGCTCGGGACGCTGGTCGGGGCGATCCGCATCGGCGGGATCTCCGTCGGGCCAGCCGGTGCGCTGTTCGCCGGGCTCGCGCTCTCCGCGTTCCTGCCCGAGCTGGCCGACGCCGTCCCCGCCCTGCTCGGCACGCTCGGCCTGACGCTGTTCGCCTACACGATCGGTCTGGCCGGCGGTCCCTCCTTCTTCGGCGGGCTGCGCCGGGCGGCGCCGACCATGCTCGCCGCCGTGGTGGTGTTCGTGCTCGTGGCGGTGGTCGCACACGTGCTCGGCCGAGCGCTCGGCCTCTCGCCGGGGGACGTCGCCGGCACCTTCGCCGGTGCGACCACCAACACGCCCGGCCTCGCCGCCGCGGTCGAGGCCACGGGCGACACGACCCCCGTGGTCGGCTACTCGATCGCGTACCCCGTCGGCGTGATCGGCGTCATCGTGGCCATCGCGGTCGCGCTGCGCCGGGCGCGCACCCGGCCGACCCCCGAGGACCGGGATCCGCCCCAGCCGGCCGACTACCTGACCGTGGAGGTCACCCGGCCGGATCTGCCGGCCCTGGGCGAGCTCAGCGGCTTCGACGATGCCAGCCTGGTCTTCTCCCGCGTCGCGCGCGACGGACACGAAGCCACCCCTGACGCCGACCTGGTGCCCCGACCCGGGGACCTGCTGACCGTGATCGGCCCCAGGGCCACGGTCGAACGCTTCGCCAGCCAGATCGGCCACGTCGCCGCCGAGGACCTCCCCCTCGACCGGCACCAGGTCGACTTCCGGCGGGTCGTGCTGTCGAACCCACGCTACGCCGGGGTGACGGTCGGCGAGCTCGGTCTGGACCGGTTCGACGCGATCGCCGGCTTCGTACGCCGAGGTGACGTCGACCTGGTGGCCAGACCGGACCTGACCGTGGAGCTCGGCGACCGCATCCGCGTCGTGGGTCCGCGCGAGCGCCTGGACGAGGCCGCCCGCGAGCTCGGGGACTCGGAGCGGGCCGTCGTCGTCGCGGACCCGGTCGGTTTCTCGTTGGGCGTGCTGCTCGGCCTGGCAGCCGGCGTCGTACCGATCCCGCTCCCGGGCCTGACCCTCCAGCTCGGCACGGCCGCCGCTCCCCTCCTGGTCGGCCTGGTCCTGGGGCGCGCCGGACGGACCGGACCCGTCGTGTGGCAGCTGCCCTACGCCACCAACCAGGCGCTGCGGCAGATCGGGGCCCTGCTGTTCCTGGCGACGGTCGGGCTCGGCGCCGGCCCCGACCTGGCGACGGCGCTCGGCTCGACGCGGGGGCTGGTGCTGCTCGGTTTCGGGACCGTGCTCACCGCGCTGGTCGCGGTGTCGCTGCTGGCGCTCACCCGGCTGCTGCAGCTCGGCGGGGCCCGAGCCGCCGGCACGCTGGCGGGAGCGCAGAACCAGCCGGCGCTGTTGACCTTCGCCGTCGATCGCACCGATGGCGACGACCGGGTCAACCTCGCGTACGCGCTGCTGTTCCCGCCCACGTTCGTGACCAAGATCCTCGCCGCGCAGGTGCTCGCCAACCTGTAGGCGGCCAACGTGCCGAGGCGATCGACGGAGCCGTGGCCCTGCGGGGTCACGGCCCTACGCGTCGCGGCCGGGCGGGGTCGCGGCGGCGCGCGGATGCCGCGG
>SKTG01000068.1 GCA_007118045.1 Nitriliruptoraceae bacterium | reverse complement strand
TGATCAGCGGGTTCGGGGATGGCACCTACCGACCGTCCGCGTCCATCAGTCGTGCCCAGACGGCCTCGGTGCTCGCCGGCTGGCTGGACGTGGAGGGCATCGCCGACGGGCCGTTCGAGGACGTCTCGGCCGACAGCGTCCACGCCCCCAACATCAACGCCTTGTACGACCTCGGCATCGTGAACGGGACCACACCCACGACCTACGCCCCACGCGGCATGCTCCAGCGTGACCAGGCAGCCTCGCTCGTTCTCGCTGCGAGCGATGCGGCGGTTGCGCAGTTGACCATCGTCAACTCCGGCCACCTGCACGGCAAGGCGATCGACCTGGACTGGCGTGCGGACGAGCCCTTCCCGGAGGGGGAGGAACGTGGTGTCGCGCGGATCTCGACGATGATGAACGAGATCCGCGAGGACCGGGGCGAAGAGCAGACGCTGCTGTTCGACACCGGTGACACGATCCAGCGCACGCCGTTCACCCACTACTTCCAGGTGCATGAGCCCTTCCACGAGACGGGTGAGATGCACCCGATGGCCAAGGTCGTCAACCACGTGGGGTGGGATGCGTGGTCGACCGGGAACCACGAGTGGAACTACGGTATCGACGTGCTGGATGCGTTCGCCGATCAGGTCGAAGCCCCGATGCTCGCAGCCAACGCGCTCGACGTCGAGACCGGCGAGCCGATGTACGAGCCGTACTCCACCCACCGGGTCGAGATGAGGGGCCACAAGCCGATCGATGTCGCCTTTCTGGGGCTGACCCATCCAGAGTCTGCCGTGTGGGACCGCCACCACGTCGCGGGCAAGGTCGAGTTCCTGGATCCTGTCGAAACCGCCCAGGAGTACGTCCCGAAGCTCGAGGAGCAGGCCGACGTCGTCCTCGTGGGCGTCCATGCCGGTGTGGACGAGTTCGGTGCACCTCTCGCAGAGCAGGTTGCCGGTATCGACATCGTGCTCGCCGGGCACACCAGCGAACGCAGCGCGTGGATCGAGAACGAGGAAACCGGCGAGGACGTGCTGGTGGCCATGAAAGGCACCGACGGCACCTGGAGCAGCATCATCGATCTGGACCTGACCAAGGTTCGCGGCCAGTGGACGATCAGCGACATCGCCCATGAGGAGGTCGACGCCGGGAACTACGAGGAGGATGCCGCGGTTGTCGAGCTCGTCGAGGACGACGTCCAGACGGTGCGGGACTGGCTCGACACCCCGATCGGTGAGGCCACCGAGGATCTCCCGCTCGAGCGTTCGCTCATCGAGGACGTCGCTGCGACGGACTGGATGGACATCGTGCAGCAGGAGGAGGTCGAGCAGGCGCTGGAAGGCAGCCAGCACGAGGACCTGCCCGTGCTCTCGGCCTCGCCGCCGCTCAACACCAACCTCGGCTTGGAGGAGGGTGAACTCCTGATCCGTGACGTCTTCGGTCTCTACAACTACGAGAACAACGTGCTCAAGGCCGTGAAGGCCAGCGGTGAGGACGTCATCGACTACCTCGAGTGGAGCGTGAGCTTCCACGACACGCTCGATCACGCCGGACCGCATGAGTCGATCGGTGGGCTCCAGTGGTACTTCGCCCCCACCTACCCGTTGGAGATCGAGTTCGACCTCGGTCAGGAGCCCGGCGAGCGGGTTGCCAAGGCCGCGTTCGAGGGTGAACCGATCGGTGGGGACGACGAGTTCGTGCTGGCCACCACCAACTACAACATCAACGGTGGCGGCGGTGGTCCGCTTCCTGACCTGGAGGTCGTCTACAGCGAGTTCCAGCACCCACCGGACCTGTTCGTCGAGTGGGTGCAGGACAACGAGGTCATCGACCCCGCTGACGATTGGCGCATCCACAACTGGGTGCACACCTTCGAAGGTGAGCCGATCCTCGTAGAGTGAGCCGTTCGCGGTCGAGACCGAGACATCGCTGGGCGCCCTGGACTGGGGCGCCCAGCGTGGCCCGCTAGCTCGACGTCAGGCGTGGCCTCGAGATGCTCGACCAGCGTCCAGCCGATACCGGTTCGACGGCAGCTGGGATGGGCGACGATCCTGCGCAGGAACGACGACACGACGTCGTGTTCGCATGGATGCTCGGAGCGCCGCACTGCTGGTTACACCGATCCTCATGACCGGCGCGAGCCTCCTTGGGCCACCAACCTGATGGCTCCGCGGCACGTCGCCCTCGGCGCACGCCGGTCCGACCCCCGCTCCGGTCGATCGCGATGCGCCGGGGCGGGCGGCGCGGCGGCCCCCAGCCCAGTGCTGGCGAACCTTGCCTGCGTCACCCGCACCGCGGCGGGGCGACGTCGGATGCCCAGCAACTGCGGTGCTGAGAGTGGACAGGCACCGGTCACAGCGAGTTCTTGTGGGCGAAACCGTCCTTGACGATCACCCGGATGTTCGCGTCAGGGTCGTTGAAGAGGCTGAGGTCGGTCGTCGGATCGCCGTCGACGAGCAGGAAGTCGGCCCACGCGCCGGGCTGGATCACACCGAGCGGTGCGTCGATGTAGGGGTCGCGGAAACCGCACATCCGGAAGAGTTCGGCGTTGACCGACGTTGCCATCCGGAGCGCTTCGATCGGTTCCATGAACTCCGCGAGGCGGGCGAACATCACGATCTGGTGGAACTCCTTGTCAGGCTCTAAGAGGATGTCGGTGCCGAACGCGGTGTTGACTCCGTACTTCTTGGCCCATTCGTACAGGTTGCTGGTGCCCGAGGCGACCTGTTCGTGCCTGGCTTGGGCTCGAGGGTCATCGAAATGGTGATCGTGGACCACGAACGGCTGCGTGCTCAACCAGACGTCCTTGCCGGCCATGAACCTCACCGTGTCCTCGTCGGCGAGGTGTCCATGTTCGATCGAACGCACGCCAGCTTCGATCCCTCGGTGGATGCCTTCGACGTTGTAGACGTGTGCGAGCACGTAGGTTCCGTAGTCTCTCGCCGTTCTCACTGCGGCACGGATCTCCTCAGGCGTGAACTGGACGGTCTCCAGCGGGTCGTACGGCGAGGTGACGCCACCTCCGATCATGAGTTTGATCTGCGTGGCGCCCTTCTTGAGCTGTTCACGGGCCGCGGCGAGGACCCGATCGTGACCGTCGGCGACCAGTGTCATCCCGACGTTCTCGCCGCGAGGTGGAGTACCCCCGAGAGCCGTGGCGACGTCGTAGACCAACGAGAAGTCACCGTGGCCGGACGTCTGGGAGATCATCGCCCCGCTCGGATAGATGCGTGGGCCGGGGATCACGCCCTGGTCGATCGCCTGCTGGATGCCGAACATCGGCCCACCGGCGTCGCGCACGGTGGTGAAGCCGCGCATCAGCGTGCGGTTCGCTGCCGCGATCGTGTTCGCATAGACCGAGCCGATGTCGGCGGTCGTCATCTCCTCCATCGAGTGGCACATCATCATGACGTGACAGTGGGCGTCGGTGAGACCGGGCATCAGGACTCGGCCGTCACCATCGATGACCTGAACGCCGTCGGTGATGGTCGGCGATGCATCGGAGATGTCCGCGATCTTGCTGCCGCTCACGACGACGTGGCCCTCGATGAGGTCGGCACCGACCCCGTCGAACACCTGGACGTTCTTGACGAGCATGGTCGGTTGCGGCTCGCTCATCGGAAGCGCGCCGTAGGTTGACACGCCGTGCGATCACGGAGCCCACGACGGTGGGGCATGGCTACCTCCAAGGGGTTCGGTCCCGGTCGTTCGACGTTGGGCAGATACCTGACAGGTTCCTGCGGCCTCCCGGCTTGCTCCCGCCTCACGGTTCGGGATCTGCCAGCCAACGCAGTGCTGTCAGGCTGGGCACGAAGGCGTACTCACCCCCTCTGGTGACGGTGAACCGTTCGAGGCCGCGAAGACGTCGGCGCACGGGTCGCGCCGGGATTGTGAACGTGGCTCCGTCATCATCGTTGTTACCAGCGATCGGGTCTCGCTCGGACCCGAGGTTGAAGGTGTTGCCGTCATCGATCCACTCTCGCTTCAGGAACTCCAGCGCGTCAGCACGAGCGCTCATGAAGGTGAAGAACAGGCCTCGCTCAGCGCCGTCGTCGTCGAGGACGTCGTCGGGGAGCGCCGGACCGTAGACGGCTCCTTGGCGGATGATCCGATGGATACGAGGGTCGGCGAGCGTGGCCAGGGAGCTGTCGCGCGGGTTCATCCGCCGGATGTGCGCCCCGTGCGGGCAGATGAGTCCTTGGAGATCGTCTGCGTAGGTGAAATCGTTCAGCCGATCGGGTTCGGTCACCAATGAAGGATCGTCGGCCGCGGGTGCGAGGCTGAGCGGCGTTCCGCTACGCCAGCGTCCGACCATCTTCGCGGCGAGGAGTTCCTCGCCAGCAGCGTCTTGGGAGTTGGCCTTCAGGAAGCTTCGAAAGGCCGCAACACGGGTGTGTATCTTGCGGACACCGGCGTAGATCCCGTTCCGGCCGAGTACGTCGGGCTGTGGCATCGGGAGTACCGCTCCGCTCTCGCTGGGATGGCCCAACAGGAACTCCCCGGTGGCGATCGGCCGCTCGGGCGCGGTGAACGGCGATTCGGGAAGGCCGGCGATGTTGGGGAAGCTGATGCCGTCGCGGTACCCGAAGGTGGTTCGGGCGCCGGCAAGGGCAGCAACATGTTGGCGTCCCAGGATCTGCAACCCAGCCTCGTCGATGGCCCTGCCCGCTGCGGCAAGACTCTCACGCCACAACGCTTCGCTGTCTGCCGTGATCAGAACGAGCGCATGGACGCTGCCCGTACCGAACGGGGACTGCCAGTTGTCCGGCGCGCTATCGCCGAGATCGCCGAGGCGGCTTGCGCGTGCTGCCATCCCGTCACGCAACTGAACGGGGAAGCCGTCCAGTGACTCGGCCGGCAGGCCCAGGGCAGCCAAGCCCTCGTAGGTCAAGCCGACCGCCACGCTGAGGTTGCGCCGACCAGCTCCCCACTCCGCCGCCGAGACGACGTGCGGGACCAATCCCCGCAGCGCTGCTCGTCCCTGCGCCGCGCCGCCGAAACGGGCCAGAACGAAACTGCCCCAGTAGGGCGCAGGTCGGCGGAACACGATGAGGCTCTGCAGGTCGTCGAGGTCGATCGCGTCGGTCGCATCCACCATGATCTACCCGTGCGGGCTGCGGTGGACGTGCATCTCGCCGACCTTCACAGAGAACCGACCTTGTCCAGCAACTCGTCGACGATCTCCGCCTTCTTCTGAGCGCGTCGGGTGTCGGCGACGGTCAGATCCGGGCTGGCGACGTACCAGCCCTCCGCAGTGTGCTGGTACTCGACGATGAAGTCCTTGACCGAGGGATCATGGATCCCTGGCCAGCCCTCGACCTCGGAGAAGAGAAGGTCCATCTCGACCGGGATCTGCGTCGCGAAATCGTCGATGTAGGAGTCCCAGTCGCCGTCGAAGGCGGTGGCGAAGAGCATCTGCTCGTCCCCTGGCAAGAAGACGAAGCGCATGTCATGGACGGTGCCGACCCGGTCGGCCGCACCGAAGTATCCGTTCATGAGCTTGAAGAGACTGCGGAGCCGGTCGGCGCCGCCCGGCTTGAGCGGAGCGATGACCGTGAGCTCCGACACCTTCCCGGCCCGGCTCCCGACCCTTCCAGCGCTCGTCGTGCCGGGTTCCACCTGGCCCGAACGCAGCTGTGCCTCCACACCCCCTAACAGCGTGTCCTTCGCCTCCTGTGAAGCGTTCGGGAGCGCCTGGTCGATCTCTTGCTTGATCTCCTCAAGCTTGGGGGCGATGCTCGAGTCGTGACTCATGTTCGGTGTTCCTTTCGGTTGAGGATCGCCTCGTCACTCGGCCGGCAGATGTCTCCCCGCTCTCCACAGAAGCTCCGAACGGCCGATCCACCTGACCTGACGTTCTCGCCGTCGGGTTCCCCTACGGACGGCATCAGCGCTCGGATCAGGACGATCGGCAGGGTCGCTCAGCGTCGTCCGTGCAGCGTCACCCGCGATGGGTGAGATGGACGGTTGCTCCGGCGCGAGCCGTCATTCGCGCCCCGACGCTTGCAACCGCACGGTGGTGGCGACGACTAGAGCCTGCGGATCGACCTGGCCGACTCCAGTGGCGACGGTGCGCTCGGGCGGGTCATGTCTTGACGATCCCTCATGCGTGACGTCCGGTGTGTGCCGTTGGCAGCATCACCCCACTGGTGGCGAGGAAGAAGAGCGCCCCGACGAACGTGCCAGCGGACGCCAACGTGGCGTTGAGCAGTTCCCCGTTCGTCAGGATGATCGCGCCAACTGATGAGACGCCGAAGGCGATCGAGCCGAGCATGTTGAACCACGTGCTCAACCAGCCGGGCGATGTCGGACGCCAGTACTGCCCGTCGCGAAGCATGGGGATCATGGCGATGCAGGCACTGATCAGGAAGGCGACCGACCCTTCGGCGTTCGGCACCCAGACATCGAGGCGTTCGGCACGTACGGACTGGGAGTGCAGGGCTGCCCCGGTACTGATGTTGAAGAGCAGGGTGCCCAGAAGCTGCACGGCGGCTGCGAGCCATGCCGCCCGGAGCCCGATGTGGCCAGGAGCCTCACTTCGGTACGGCCCGCTCAACGCCAGCTGGATGAACGCGCCAGCGGTGAAGAACCACGCCCCGACGAAGAAGGCGACGTTCGCTCCAACCGTCCCGAGCTGGTCGCCGAGCCACGGAGCCGACCCCAACGCGAACAAGCCCGAGCCGATCATGAACGACCAGGACTGCCCCCGAAGTGTCGGAGCGATCGACCACGGGGGGTGGGGACCATCCCGAGGGGCCGAGGTCACGGACACGGTCGCTCCAGTGGAGGGTCAGTGTGCGAAGGAACTGGGTCGAGTCGGCGACGACTCGGCCTTCAGTTTGGCCACGACCTCCTCGATCGCGACGCCGAGCTTGAACGTCATGTCGCGGTTGAAGCCCTCGCGGATCACGACCCGTAGGACGGCGACATCCTGCGCATCAGCGGGCATGGTGTATGCCGGGACCTGGAAGCCACGTGCGCGCAACTCGTGTGAGATGTCGAACACGGTGAGATCGAGGTCGTCGCTACAGTTGAACGACAGCACCGGCATCGCGCTGCCGTCGGTGATCACGTTGAGGCCGTCGACCGCTGCGATCCGCTCGGAGAGCATCGTCGCCGAATCGCGCAGTGACTCCATGATCCGTCTGTACCCCTGGTAGCCGAGTCGAACGAAGTTGTAGTACTGGCCGACCACCTGGTTACCGGGTCGCGAGAAGTTCAACGTGAAGGTGGGCATGTCGCCACCGAGGTAGTTGACGTGGAAGACCAGGTCCTCAGGTAGATACTCCTTCGAGCGCCAGATCACGAAGCCGATGCCCGGATAGGTGAGCCCGTACTTGTGTCCGCTCACGTTGATCGACGCGACGCGTGGGTTGCGGAAGTCCCACTCGAGTTCGGGATGCAGGAAGGGCACGACGAACCCACCGCTTGCTGCGTCGACATGCAAGGGGACGTCCAGTCCTCCCGCGGCGAGTTCGTCGAGAACCGCCGCGATCTCGCTGATCGGCTCCAGTTCCCCCGTGAAGGTCGTGCCGAGGATCGCGAGGACGCCGATGGTGTTCTCGTCCACCGCCGAGCGAACCTGCTCGGGTGTGACGACGTAGCGACCCGGTTCCATCGGCAGGTACTTGGGCTCGACGTCGAAGTAGCGGCAGAACTTCTCCCATACGACCTGGACGTTGGAGCCCAGCACGAAGTTCGGCTTCGATGCGTCCTCACCTGCAGCTTCTCGAGCTGCCCGCCAGCGCCATTTCATCGCCAGCCCGGCGAGCATCACGGCCTCGGACGAACCGAGAGTGGACACGCCAGTTGCGGAGGTGGCATCGGATTCTGACAGACCCTCCGCGTGGAAGAGGTCCGCGACGATATTGACGCAGCGCGTCTCGATCTCTGCGGTCGACGGGTACTCGTCCTTGTCGATCATGTTCTTGTCGAAGGTCTCGGCCATCAGCCGCTCGGCCTGGGGGTCCATCCAGGTCGTCACGAACGTCGCGAGATTGAGCCGTGAGTTCCCGTCGAGCATCAGTTCGTCGTGGATGAACCGATACGCGACCTCGGGGTCGGCGCCATCGTCCGACAGACGGAGGCTGGGGATCGGGTCGGTACTCAACCTCTCGGTGAAAGCCGGGAGCACGACGGAAGGGTCGGCGGATGGCTGGCGCTTCTTCATCAGGTTGGCTCTTCCTTCGGGGCTCAGCGTTCTTCCGAGGCTGTGGGGCTGGGAGCATCCGAGTCCACGAGACCATCGGTCACGGACGAGTGGACGACTGCGGCTGATGTCGCGTCACGAGGCGGTGGCCGATGGTCAGCACGCCGACGGCGACCGCAGCTGCGCAGACGGTGAACGCAACCCGTTGAACGTCGGCGAACAACACCGCCTCGGTCTGGCTCGACGTCGGGAGGATCACGGCCGGTGTCAGGAACGTCACGTACACCCAGTACGGCTGCGTCATCTGAGCCCAAACCGCTCCTGCCACGACCATCAGGGTCACGATCGCGACGACGACCGGTAGCTCCCCGAGCAGCTCGGCGACGAGTGCTGCGATCACCGCACCGATTACCGTCCCGAGCACCCGATAGGTGCTGCGTTGCAGTGTCGCGCTGTAGAACGGTTGGACCACGACGAACAGCGTGAGTAGGAGCCACCATGCGTCGGACGAGGTGGACCACTGCATCACCACGAAGGCCCCGATCCCGACGAGGGCCGCCAACGCGCCGGCGAAGTACTGCGCGACGACCCTCGGCACGATGTGTGGCTCGTGGGTCGGGAGCTCATGACGAGCCAGCCAGCCGATGAACGCGATCCACAGGCCCCCCGCTGCGACCGAACCACCCATCGTCGTCGTCGCAGTCCACGACGAATCGATCGCGACGGTCCCCGACACGATCGTGACCATCGGTGCTCCGAGCAAGGCGAAGGACGTTTGAGGCCCTGCGTAGCCGCCGAGACCGTGCCATCCGCGCATCGACGAGAGCCCGACCACCGCGCCGATCGCAGCCATGAACAAGGCTCCCGCGAGCGGTTCCTCGCGCAAGGGGACGGCCAGCATCATCAGTACCCCGGTCAGCACGCCACCCACTGCCGCCACGCGCACGCTGATCGACAGTCCGACCGCTGCCGGAAGCATGCCGAGATAGAACAACGTGGCGTTCTCCGACCACGCCGTCGCGCTCAGGATCAGCATGGGGGCGATCGCGAACAGGATGAGCACCACTCGGCGCGGCGTCATGCTCGCCTCGTGAGGCGTGGAGGCCAGGCGGGCACCATCAATCCGGTGCGCCGCCGAACACCTCGGCAAGGGTGCGGGGCTCCTTACGAGCCTGATGGTTCAGTGCATGACGCAGCATCGACGACTGCCGGTACACCTCCCTGCGCGCACGCTGGAGGTTGCCCAACGGACGGTGCTCCTCGGTGGAACGCCACGGCGTGATCGACGTGGCATCCATCGCCTCCTGGATGTCATCTCCGGAGATGTCTTGCTGCGGCAAGCGCACCTTCGCAACCGTCACGAACGGGGAGAGCCCCTCCGGCCACTGCACGGTGAGGTCCTCGACAGGCATCCTCTTCAGGTCCGCGCAGAGCTGCACCTGGATATCGAACTCATACGGTCGTTCCCGAAGCTCTGCGACGAGGGCGGGACGGAACACCTCGATGTCGGTCTTCGGGTCGAGATGGCGCCGAACCACCGTCTCGGCGGCCGTTGGGGTGGGAGCCACTCGGATCTTTGCCACGTAGTCTCCGTGGCGTTGGGCACCCATCGTCCAGTAGGTGGACAGCAGCAGGTTGACCGGCTGCACCCGGACGTACGACAGGATCGCCGCGAGTTCGTCCCAGGCCCAATCCTCCTTCTCGAGCGTGCCCTCGCCCGTCACCCAGTCGTAGAGGAAATCGTGCAGGCCCGGCCGACCCCTGGCGAAGTAATCGCCGGCGCTCAGGAACAGCTTCTGTATGAACACGTAGTGCCGCACGGTGTTGCAGAAGAAGATCGGTGCGTTGATCATCGCGTAGTCGAAGGTGGTGCAGTGCGGCTCGTCGTCGAGCAGCTTCCCGCCCTCGATCCCGAAGATCTTCAGGCCCATGCCCATCACGACGTCGCCGATCGCTGCGTCAGACCCCGAGTGGGCCGAACCGTTGGAGAAGCGGATCAGCGCCTCGTGCCGCCCGGGCTCCGAGTAGATGCCCTGGGCGTACTCGGCGGGCAGGTCGTCCAGGATGTCCACTTCCGCCCGCGCCAGCCCGAAGCCTTTCGCGTGTGCATCGCGTGTGGCTCGACCCACCCCCTCGCTCTCGACAGATCGCTCGATGTATGCCTTGGTCGCCTCGATGACCGTCTCGAGGTGCTCGTCGAAGTCCGGTTCTGGTCGCTCGACGTCGGGCGAGTACTTCACGAGATCCTGTGGCATCGCGCTTCGTTCCTCCTGGTTCCGTCACCCACCCGTTCCAGGTTGTGACGCTCTCGGTGCACCTCCGTCTCGACCCCTCACCGGTCGATCACGATGGGCTGGGGCCAGCCCGGTCAGGTCAGAGCGGCCGACAGCGTCACCCGCCCTCGTACCTTCGACGTCACCCGCGATGGGTGAGACGGACATCGACAGCTGGCGGAGACGGCGTCCTCCCGACCAGGCTCGCGAGCCGCACCTGCGTCACCCGGTATGGGTGAGGCCTCATCCCGCCCGGCTCAGGAACCCTCCGCGTCGTCACGCCGATCGGGTCGAGGGCTACGGGTGTATGCGTGGGCCGAAGCGTTGACGCCTGCGCCGCCCGTCATCTCGTCCCGGCCTCGATCGATCGACCTGGACGACCGTGGAACGTCACGACCGTGGGAAAGGGCGAGCTCCTATGGCAACCATGACCGTGTGGAAGTACGACGACGCCGCTGGCGCAGAGCGGGCGAAGGACACCCTGGCTGAACTGCAGAAGGAGGGACTGATCCAGATCGTCGATGCTGCCATCGTCGAGTGGGATCCGTCCCGAAAGAAGCCGAAGACCCGACAGTTGCACAACCTGACCGCAGCTGGCGCACTGAGCGGTTCCTTCTGGGGGCTGCTGTTCGGTCTGATCTTCTTCGTGCCCCCTGCTCGGGATGGTCGTGGGCGCTGCGACGGGTGCGCTGAGCGGCTCTCTGAGCGATGTCGGGATCGATGATGATTTCATCCGACGCACCCGTGACGCCATCACCCCGGGCACGTCGGCCCTCTTCCTGCTGTCCCAGGAGGCGGTCGTCGACAAGGTGGCCGAGCGCGTTCCGAGGGATGGCGAGCTGATCCACACGAACCTGAACTCGGAGGAGGAACAGGCGCTCCGCGAGGTCTTCGCGGCGGAGTGAGCGTTCCCGTCCGGCGAAGGCGGAACGGCGGGCCCGGGTCGGCGGCTCAGCCCCGACCCGGATCGCCACGACCTCACGTGGGCGCATCGTCCTCGTGGCTGGGCCGCAGGTGCGTTCCGAGGATGCCGATCGTTCGCGCACGCGTGACCGCCTCTCGGCGCGTCGGCGCGTCGAGCTTGCGGTAGACCGCCGCCGCGTGCGTCTTGACCGTGTTGCGGCTGAGGTTGAGCCCGGTCGCGATCTCCTGCAGCGTCGCCATGGAATCGAGGTGGCGGAGCACCCGGATCTCGGCGCCTGTCAGTGGCTCGGGGAGTCGCATCGGATCGCGTTCTCGGAGGTCTTGGATGAGATCCTCGACGAAACCGCCATGGGACGGCAGAGCGGCGCGGCGTGCGACCAAGGCCTGGTGCATCTGCGCGCCGAGGTCGAGGAACGGCCCTCGCCGCCCGGTTGCGCTCGCAAGTTCCACGGCCTCCTGCAGGCTTGCGGTGTCGGGACTGTCGTCGAGGTGAGCCAGGACACCATCGAGAGCGACAACCAGCAGGCGGCTAGCACCCCAGAAGGTCGGGACCTCGCCGCGGATCACCGGACGCAGCTCGTCCCGTCCCGACCGGTACGCGCGTCGCACGCGCTGCACCTGTGCGCGGAGCACGTGGGCTTCTGCGGTCCCGGTGTAACGGTCGGGGAGCCTGCTCGCGGCCCGGTGCACCCGGTGAAGGTCCTGCGACGCCTCAGCGAGCCGCAGTTCCAGATGTGCCGCTCCGAAGAGGATCGCCGGGTAGACAGCGGCCAGATCGATCGAACCGAGCACACGATCGACTCGATCGAGGAGCGGACGCGGCGGCTCACCCGTTCGCCAGAGATGGTGGAGGTTGGTCGTCGTACCTGCCACGAGGAGGTGGACGGGCGCGCCAGGCTCGGTCCAGGGGCTCGTGATGGTGCAGCAGAGGTCATGGTCGGCGCCCTCCCCGAGCTCGAGCGTCGCTGCGTCACACGCGACCCGGGCCTCCGCGAGCTCCAGCTCCAGCTCGGGACCGAAGAGGTTGCCGAGGGAGAGGGCTGCGTGAGCGTGCTCCTTCGCGTCGCGGGGTTCGCCTCGCGCGAGGCTGAGCACGCTGAGCGCGACTCGGAGGTGGAGCGCGGGCCGATCTGCGCCGACGCTCCGGGCGAGCCTCAAGGCGTTCTCGGCACGTTGCGTGAGCTGCTCGTAGCTCTCGTCGCTGATCCCCGCGAGGGCGAACTCGCTGTCGTGGAGCGCGATCTCCGTCGGCTGCGCTCCGTGCCACGAGGCGGAGGCGAGCGCCGCCCTCGCCTCCTCCATGCGGGCCTGGTTGCGCAGCACCTTGCAGCGGGCCACCGCCAACAGTCGACGGTCCTCCTCGGACGGCAGCGCGGCCGGATCGACCGTCTCGAGCAAGGCGGAGGCGGCGGGCGGATCCGCGCTGGCCAGGACCGCGACCGCCAGGACGAGCGGCCGACCGTTCGGCCACGCATCCCGTGGAGCCGCCGCGATCTCGCTGGCGATGCGGATACCGGGTTCGTCCGAACACAGCAGCGCGAGGAGCCCGGTCTGTTCGACGATCGACCGGATCGTCGCCCCGTTCCGGGACCTGACAGCGTGCTGGACAGCGGTCGCGAGGTCGCCACGGCCGGCGAACCATCGGGCGGCGCGGTCGTGCAGGTCCGCCACCCGCTGGGGTCCGTCGGCCTCGAGCGTCGTGCGCAGGTACGCCTGCGCGAGCCGGTGAAGGCGAAGCCAGCCCGGAGCGCTCGGTAGCTGGGTGAACAGCCCGGTACGCGCCGCGACCTCTTCGAGGATCGCCGGGGCCAGGTCGTTGCCGGACAGTTCCTCAGCGAGGCCCGCGTGGGTCTGGTCCAGGATGCTGATGCAGGCCAGGACGTCCCGGTGTGCCGCGGGGAGGCGGTCGAACAGCTCGTCGGCGAGGTAGCGCCCGGCGATCCGACCGACCGGTCCGCCTCCCCCGAGGACGTCGTCGAGGTCCCCACCGGCTGCGACGGCGCTGTGGGCGAGGCGGACGGCCACCGGCCATCCCTCCGTCACCTCGACGAGGTTCGCCAGTTGCTGCTCATCCGACGGGATGCCGCCAGCTTCGAACAGGAGTCGGATCTCCTCCGGCGTCATCGCGAGGTCCGTGGGACCGAGCTCGGGCATCCCGCCCTCGGCGCGCAGCCGGTTGAGATGCAGCAGAGGCTCCCACCGCGAGGCGATGACGAGTGTCGCGGTGGACGGCATGAGGCGTATCAGTCGGTCGAGAAAGGACAACGAGAGCCGCGATCGAACCTCCTGGAGGTCGTCGAGGATCAGGATCAACTCTCGAGGGCGCTCGGCCAGCATCCGGTCCAGCGAGCGAGGGCTGGGTCCTCCGACACGAGCGGACGCAGCTCCGGTGGGTTCGACAGGGAGGTCGGTGGTCTCCAGCGCCGACCACATGGCTTCCATCAGACCGCCGGGTGCGGTAGCGGCCTCTCCGGCATCGATCCAGATCACGTCCGCGTCGCGATCCGTCTCGCGGGCCCAGGCAGCCAGGGCGGTCGTCTTCCCGAACCCTGCCCCAGCGATGATCCCCACGAACGGCGAATCGCTGCAAGCGTCGTCGAGAAGGGCGTGGACCCGTGGGCGGAGGAGCTCACCTGGCGCAGGCCGTGGAGCCGCTGCCGACAGCCGCGGGTCGCTGGATGCGCTCATGCTGTCCCTCGGGGCCCGTGCGTCGCCTCGATCCGCGGTCACCCTAGCGAGAATAGGCATCGGTCTCGTTCCCGATGGATCGCGGGGAAGCAGCATCCCCCGACGCACTATTCGTCGCCTCGGCCGCGGTGGATGGGCGCACTTCGATCCGGGTCCCCCACGGTGGGTGATGACGGTGAGGCCACCGGACGTAGCATCGGTGTCGGGATCATCCCAGGGTTGGGATCATCCATGACCAGGGCGCTGGCAGGCCGCGCCGAGCTGGGAGACGGAGGGTTCGGAGGCACGGTGCAAGCAGGTGAGGGAGCCGGAGGAGCCCACCGGCGAGGGGGTGGATCGCCGTCGCCTCGCCCCCCGGACGCGAGCCACGGTGCCTCGGGAGGATGTCGAACCTGCGCGACCTACCATCTCCATCTCGCCGAGGACCTGTCGGAGGAGTTGCTCAGCGGGTTGTTCACGGAGTTGCGCCGCCTGCAACCCGAGCGCGACGGGGCGGTCCTGGTAGGGGCTGCCCGCGACCCTGAGGAACTGTCCGGCATCCTCGCGAGGTTGTCGATGCTGGGCTTCACGGTGCTCGAGGTTCGGCGCGTGGCCGTGTCGGACGACCGTTCCAGGCAAGGCCCGTCTCCGGGCCCCGCAGTCAGCCCACCGACGTGGTTGCCGTAGGTTCACCGAAGCTTCCCGACCGTCAGGCCATCGATGGGACGCATCCCCGTCAGCGTCGACAACTTCGTCCGCGCCGAGTCCGATCGCGTGCTCGCGAGCCGACATCATGGCTTCCGCCGGCGGTATCAACGCTGGCGGCATGCCGTGAGCCCGCGGATGTCGATGATCAGGTGGTGGTCCGGATGAACCGTGACACCCTCTGAAACACCGCGGTCGTGGACCTGGGTGAGGGGGCGACCGTCACCGTGTCGGATGCCGGTGAGCGCTACCTGTCGGTCGTGGTGGTGAGCCAGGATCACTACATCACCGACGTCCTCCACGATGCGGGGCAGTACGAGCTCGACATGAACGTCGTCGGTAGCAGATCCCCGCCGATCTCGACGCCGTCGCGAGGCTCCAGGACGCGTTCGGTCTTCAGGCACCGTCGGCGGAGCCCTTCGTGATGCCGCCCTACGGGAAGACCAGCTTCGATGGTGTGCGCTCGGCGCTGAAGGACCTGGCTCGCTACTCGACGAGCTCTGAGGGAACCTTCGGCGCCCCGGACGAGGTCGATCCGGTCCACCATCTGGTGGGCGCGGCTGCCGGATGGGGCGGGTTGCCGGAGCGAGAGGCGATCTACCTCATCGTGGAACCCCGTCTGCCCGTCGGGGAGTACCGACTGACCGTCGGCGAGGCCGGTCGACGGCTTCTGGTCGGTCTCTGTCTACAACGCGGACGGCTTCTTCGAGCCGAACGAGCCGGCGGCGTACAGCATCAACTGCGTCCCCATCATGGAGGGGTGGAACTACACGGTTCGGCTCTACCGGCCCCAACCGGAGATCCTCGACGGGACGTGGCGTCTCCCCACCGTGGAGCCGATCGACCGACCCTGACCCGTGGCGCGCATCCGGCGATCGACCCGATGGAGCGGCGGGGCTCGGTCGCAGGTCATGGATGCTCACGAGGTGGGCATTGCGAGACCCTCGCCATCCGCCAACCCCAGGCGTCCAAGCACCTGCAGGTCCTGCGCGAGGCCGGAGTCGTCAGTGCCGAGCGGGACGCACGACGTCTGGTTCACCGGCTGCGACCGGAGCCCTTCGAGGAGCTGGCGGACTGGGTCGACTCGTTCGGGTCGCTGTGGGAGACGCGTCTCGACTCGTTGGACGCCTACCTCGATCGCCTCGACCACGATGCCGACCCGACGGCACGGAACGACTGAAGGCCCTACTTCGTCCTCCGGCGATGCCGACGACCACGACAGGATCAGCGATACTCAAGCTGCTGTTGGGAAAGGACGACGTCCTCTCCTTCGAGCGCACCTATGCCGTGCCCATCGAGGCCGTGTGGGACGCCATGACCCGTCCCGACGCCGTCCGTGAGTGGTGGGGGCCGGAGAGGACCGTCGTGACCGATTGCGAGATCGATGTTCGGACCGGCGCAGGATCTTCATCGTCATGCAGGCGACCGAGGCGATGGGCAAGTACGCGGGTACCCGTTGGCCGATGGAGGGCACCTTCACCGAGGTCGAGCAGCCACTCCGGCTCGTCTACGCCGCACGTTCGTGGCAGGATGACCAGCAGGAGGCGACCACGATCGAGCACGTGAACGAACTGGTGCTCGCTGACACCGGGGCAGGGACGAGCCTGAGCCTCACCATCAGCGTCACCGACATCGGCTCCGGCGCGAAGATGGCTGCCGTCGGGATGAAGTACGGCTACAAGCAGTACCTCGACAAGCTCGAGGCCTACATCTCGAGCTGACCGCGACGACCCCACGGAGCGCAGCGTGCAGGAATTCTCCGACGTCGATGCCTACCTCGAGGCATCGGATCAGTGGCCCGACGTGATCGCCGCGCTGCGGCCGCTGCTGCTCGACGCCGGACTGGACGAGCACATCAAGTGGGGCAAGCCCTGTTACGCCTTGGGGGGCCGCAACGTCGCACTCATCCAGGAGTTCGCGGATCACCTCGCCCTGATGTTCTTCAAGGGGATCCTCCTGGAAGATCCGGCGGGCGTTCTCGAGCAGCATGGCCCCAACTCGCACGCTGCCCGACGGATGACCTTCCGCTCCGCCGACGAGGTGAAGCGGTCCGCTGAGGTCGTGACCGCCTACGTCTCCGAGGCCATGGCCGTCGAGAAGGCGGGCACCGCGCTGCCGCCCCGCGCCGAGGAAGGCCTGGCCGAGGAACTGCAGGAACGACTCGCGCGCGATCCGGAGCTGGCCGCTGCCTTCGACGATCTCACACCCGGTCGCCAGCGTGAGTACAACCTGCACGTCTCGAACGCGAAGCAGGCCAGCACCCGTGAGCGCCGCGTCGACGGCATCATCTCGCGGATCCTCGACGGCAAGGGCTTACGCGACCGCTGAACGAGCAACGCAGCCAGGCGAGCATCGGGGATCGGCCGATGTCCCCGACCCGCCCGATCACGCCAGCCATCGACCCCGGGGCTGCCCTGCACGACTGGCCAAGTCGCGCCGGGTAGTGGTCGACTCGGAGCCCATCAGGCGGTCGGCAGTTCACCGAGTCGACGGGTCCGCAACACGATGTCACGGACGTCTCGCACCTCGGTCGGGATCGCGCCCGGTCGCTGGCGTCGCTCGTGGGTCTCGATCTGCCACTCGTCTCCGAGGAGGGCGGGCGACGTCGTCGGGCATCAGGCGGCTGGCCGGATCGAACGAGGCGTGGCCGTCCCGCGCGAGCTCGAGCTCGTGATGGACGACCAGCAGTCTCCCGCCCGGGGCAACGGCACGGCACAGCAGCCGGATCGCCGTCGACTCGGTGTCCGAGGGCAGGACGCCGTACTGCACGGACACGAGGTCGAACGTGTCCAGCTCGCCCGCCCTCCCGATCAACCCACCGTGCATCCACACGACCGTGGCCTGCGCCTCGGCGGCAGCGGTCGCGGCACGATCGAGGGCCACAGCCGACGGGTCGAGGGCCGTGACCTTCCATCCTCGGTGTGCGAGCCAGATCGCGTCCGCTCCCTCTCCACACCCGACGTCCAGCGCCCTGCCCGGTGCGAGGTCGCCGACCTCGGCGACGAGGCTGCCGTTGGGCTGCCCGACCACAGCGTGGCGCCGTCCCCGTTCCCGGCGTAGAAGGCGTCCCAGCGGTTGCCCTGGGCGGCGGCCACGATGACCTGCGCCGACGGGTCGGTGACGGTGCCCGCCACCCACACGCCTTCGACGTCGGTCCGGCCCATGGAGTCGGCCGGGACGTGCTGCCCCATCCCCGAGGGGTGCTGGGCCGTGGCGACACCGAGCCCGCCCAGCAACTCGTCGCGTACCGCGACCCGGCTGGCGACCGCCAGCGCGTCGAGCGCCACCACGGTCCCCTCGGCGAGGCGGACGCCTGACAGGCGGTCGTCGTGCACCTCGAGCGCGACCACCTCGCCGTCGACCACCTCGACAGCCCGCGCCGTCAACGCTTCGAGGCGGTCCGCATCGACCGATCCACCTGGTGACGCAGCAACAGCACGCGGTCACTGAGTTGCCGAAACAGCGCGGCCTGATGGAGGGCCATCGGTGAGGTGGCCAGCACGCCGATGACCTGGTCGCGGATCTCCCAGCCGTGGCAGTAGGGGCAGTGCACGACGTCCCGGCCCCACCGGTCGCCGAGGCCGTCGACATCGGGGAGCTCATCGACCAGCCCCGTGGCGAGCACCAGCTGACGGGCCGAGACGGTGCTGCCGTCATCGACCGCGATCAGGCGGTCCAGCCCAGTTCGGACTCACCGAAGGCCACGAGTGCGAACAGCACGCCAGCGCCCGGGAAAGCCCCCACCCTGGCCTGGGGACAGTGGTGCCGTCTCGAGCTCGGCGCGGTCCCACCACTGCTCCGTCACACCCCGTACACGGAAGTCAACCCGCCTCGACGCCACGAACGAGCGCAGCCACAGCACGGTCCACATCGGGTTCATCGGTCGCGTGGTCGGATACCGAGATCCGCATCATCCGCTGACCGCGCCAGGTCGTGCCGCTGAAGAAGGCCGTACCGTCACGCTGTACCCGAGCGATGATCTCGTCGTTCCACGCGTCCGAGCTCCATCCTGGCGGGGGTGGCCAGTGCACCAGCACCTGGTTGAACGCCACGTCGTTGACGACCTGGGCGTAGCCACTGTCGCCGAGGAGCTTCGCGAACCTCCGGGCGAGTCGGGTCGTCCGCTCGACGACCTCGACGACGCCGGAGCGTCCGAGCGAGCGCAACGTCGCGTACACGCCCAGGCCACGTGCGCGGCGTGAGAACTCCGGGTTCCAGTCGAGCGCTTCGCGGACCGGGTCCTCGTCGCGCACCAGGTAGTCGGCATGCACGCTCATCGCGGCGCGATGCGCCGCGGAGTGACGGGTGATCGCGACACCGCAGTCGTAGGCCACGTTCAGGAGCTTGTGACCATCGGTGGACCACGAGTCCAGTCGTGCCAGGGCCGCGGTCGTGGTGGCGTATCCGGGAACGGCTCCCGCCAGCAGCCCCACTGCTCCATCGACGTGACCCCAGCTGGGATGGCCACGCCGTCGGTGCGCATCGAGGGCATCGGCGACGCCTTCGAAGTCGTCGAACGCGCCGGTGTTGACGTTGCCGGCTTCCACACAGACGATGGTCGGTCCATCCAGGTCGTGGAGGACCCGGTCGAGCTCGGTGACGACGATGCGGTCCTGATCGTCGCTCGCGACCTCGATCATGGTTCGCTCGCCCAGTCCGAGGTAGCGCAGCGCCCGGGGCACGGTGGCGTGGACGCCGGTCTTCGCCACCACGTAGAGTCTCGGTGCGCCCGATAGACCCTCCGCCTCGACGTCCCAACCGGACGCACGCAGCACGTGGTCCCGCGCCGCCGCGAGGCAGGTGAAGTTCGCCATCTGCCCCCCGGTGACGAACCCGACCGAGCTCTCCTCGGGTAGGGACAGCAACTCGACTATCCACCGGGCGGCGATCTCCTCCGCGATCATCACTCCGGGGGCGAGCGCGAACAAGCCCGCGTTCTGGTCCCAGCTCGCCGCGAGCAGTTCCGCACCGTAGGCCGCTGGATGCAGCCCCCCGATGACGAACCCGAAGTACCGGCCCGACGCGTGTGCCGTCACGAACGGCTCCAGCTCGGCGGCGAGGTCCGTGACGACGTCGACCGCGTTCGTGGGCGCGTCGGGAAGTGCTCGGTCGAGGACCTGGCGGATCTCCTCAGGGGAGACGTCCCTCCACACCGCACGCGACGGGAGCGACGTCAGGTACTCGGCGATCGGTCCGGACAGGGACGCCAGGATGGCCTCGAGTGGAACGTCGCGGCTCAACGGCCCACCCGCCCGATCGCCGGCGCACCGATGATCGGGTGCTGCCAGTGCTCACCACGGTGGGCACGGCCGGTCACGGTTCGTCTCGAGGCCACCAACAGCGGCTCCTGAACCTCGTCGGTCTCGACATCTCCGGGCCTCCAGCCCGGTCGACCAGACCACGGCTCGGACGGTCCGTCAAGCGTTCGTGGGGTGCAGCGCGAGAGCCGGTGCTGGCCGACGAGGTGGCACGAACGTAGGTGGATCCTGCTTGCTACGGTCGCCCGACACCATGGGCGAGGCCGCATACGGGCGCGCGCGTGTGGGGTGGGAAGGTTGCACGGTGGGTGACGTAGCCGAGGAGCTCGAGCCCGACGCGGGCGACGAAGGTCACGTCGTCCTCGCGACCGCCGAAGGCGCCCCGTACGCATCCGTGCGGGACCGACCCATCCCGCGCGAGCAGCGACGCACCCTGGGGAAGGCGCTGCGGAAGGGAACCCCACGGTCGTCGCTCGGGGAATGGGGCGAGCCGCCGGACCGTCCCGATCCGATCGACCAGCTGGCGACGATCCACGAGGGGCGCATCGACTGGCTCGTGCCTCTTCGCGTGGGTCGCATGATGGCATCGCCGTACGGGTACCTGCGAGGCTCGGCAGGCGTGATGGCCCGGGACCTCGCGGGCCTTCCGGCGACGGGGATCACGCCGGTGATCGGCGGCGACGCCCACCTCGGCAACTTCGGCTTCTACGCGTCGCCGGAGCAACAGCTCGTGCTCGACATGAACGACTTCGACGAGGCGCATCCCGGAGCGTGGGAGTGGGACCTACGGCGTCTCAGCGCCAGCGTGTGGGTGGCCGGACGCGAGAACGGTGCGGACGAGGATGCCTGCGAGGATGCCGTCGTCGCCTGCTGTGCGTCCTACCGCGACCAGTTGTGGCAGCTCTACGAGCAACCACTGCTCGACCGTTCGTTCCAGTGGCTCGACCGCGAGCAGCTGTTGGAGCTGGCCTCGACCAAGGCGCTGCGCAAACGCATCGACAAGGCCTCCAGTCGGGCGCGCAGCCGCACCAGCGACCGGGCGCTGCCCCGTTTCACCGAGGAGCACGGGTCACAACGCCGGATCGTCGAGGAACCGCCGCTGATCACCCGCCTGGAGGAGCAGGAACGTGAGAGCCTGGCGGAAGGGGTCGATCGGTACCTGCAGACCCTGTCACCCCACTGGCGGAGGGTGATCGGCGGGTACACCCTTGTAGACATCGCCCACAAGGTGGTCGGCGTCGGCAGCGTCGGGTTGCGGGCCTACGTCGCGCTGTTGGAGGGCAGCAGCCCGGACGACGTGCTGTTCCTGCAGCTGAAGCAGGCGAGGCGGTCGGTCATCGCTCCGTTCATCCACGGTGACTCGGCATGGCACGCCCACCAGGGGGAGCGGGTCGTCGAGTACCAGCAGGCGTTGCAGACGGTCAGCGACCCGTTGCTCGGTTGGACCACCGTGGACGGACGCCAGTTCTACGTCCGGCAGTTCCGCAACATGAAGGGCGCGATCAAGCTGCACAAGATCAAGCCCCACGCTATGGCCGACTACGCCGGCATCTGTGGCCGTCTGCTCGCGAAGGGCCACGCACGTACGAGCGGCGCCTCGATGATCGTGGGCTACCTCGGCTCGTCAGACGAGGTGGACGTCGCTCTGAGCCGGTTCGCCCGCGCGTACGCCGACCAGACCGAGCGCGATCACGAGAGGTTGGTCAAGGCGGTCGCCGCCGGTCGCCTCCCAGCGGAGCACGAGGTCTGACGCCCCTCAGGGCGCCGCCGGAAACCTCGGCGCCGGCTCCGACCAACGAGCCCTCGTCAGAGCTTCACCACCACGCTAGGGTCGAAGACGGCTGCTGTGGCGCGTTCCCGGACCGAGGAGTTCCGATGGACCCGGTCGCTCTGTCACCCGACCGGCGGCGATCCGACCTCGTCCGGATGAGCGACGAGGTCTTCGACATCCTGGTGATCGGCGGTGGCGTCACCGGTGCAGGTATCGCGCTGGATGCAGCCACGCGTGGCTTGAGCGTGGCGTTGGTCGAGCAACGCGACCTCGGGGCAGGCACGTCGAGCCGGTCGTCGAAGCTGATCCACGGGGGGTTGCGCTACCTGGAACAGCTGAACTTCTCCCTGGTTCGTGAGGCGCTCAAGGAGCGTGGACTGCTGCTGCACGAGCTCGCGCCGCACCTCGTGCGACCGGTCTCCTTCCTGTACCCGCTCCAGCATCGGGGATGGGAGCGACTGTACGTGGGTGCCGGCATCGCCATGTACGACACGATCGGCGGGGCGAAGCAGCTGCCGCGGCACCGTCACCTGACCCGGCGCGGGATCGCTGAGCTCGCACCGGCCCTGCGCGCCGACGCCATGGTCGGCGCCATCCGCTACTACGACGCGCAGGTCGATGACGCACGGCACACGATGGAGATCGCACGGACCGCTGCCGCGTTCGGCGCCGCCGTGATGACCTCGACCCGGGTCGTCGGATTGCTGCGAGAAGGCGAGCGGGTCGTCGGCGCGCACGTGATCGATCACGAGGGTGGTCGGGAACTCGAGGTGCATGCCCGGCAGGTGATCAACGCGACCGGTGTCTGGTCGGACGAGATCCAGTCGATGGCGGGACGTGGACGGATCAACGTTCGGGCATCGAAGGGCATCCACCTGGTGGTTCCGCGGGACCGCATCCACTCGGATTCGGGCATCATCCTGCGCACGGAGACGTCCGTACTGTTCGTCATCCCGTGGGGACGGCACTGGCTGATCGGGACCACCGACACCGACTGGGACCTCGATCTGGCGCATCCGGCGGCGTCGGCCAGCGACATCCAGTACCTCCTGGATCGCGTCAACGACGTGCTCAGCACGCCGTTGACCCAGGAGGATGTCGAGGGTGTGCAAGCAGGGCTGCGCCCCCTGCTCACTGGCGAGTCCGCTGCGACCAGCAGATTGTCACGCGAACACGCGGTCGCACAGTCGGTGGCGGGGCTGATCACCGTCGCTGGTGGGAAGTACACCACCTACCGCGTGATGGCCAAGGACGCGGTCGATGCGGCACTGCGTAGCCTCGCAACGGGTGCGACCCCGTCGGTCACCGACCGCACGCCGCTGCTCGGCGCCCAGGGCTACCACGCGATGCGGAACCAACGGCACCGGCTCGCTGAGGAGTCCGGCTTGCACCCGACCCGGATCGAGCACCTGCTCGGACGTTACGGCTCTCTGATCACGGAGCTGCTCGATCTCGTCTCGGCCCGGCCAGAGCTCGGTGTGCCCGTTGACGGCGCCGATGACTACCTCGAGGTGGAGCTGTTCTACGCCGCCAGCCACGAGGGGGCACGCCACCTTGATGACGTGCTCACCCGCCGGACCCGGATCTCGATCGAGACGTTCGATCGGGGCGTGGCTGCCGCCAGGGTCGCGGCGCGACGCATGGCCGAGGTGCTCGGATGGGACGAGGACGACGTCGCGCGGGAGATCGAGCACTACGAGGCCCGCGTGGCCGCGGAGGTCGAATCCCAGCGGATGCCGGACGACCAGACCGCCGACGCGGCTCGGCTGGGTGCTCGAGACGTCAGGGTCGGACCGACCGGCTGAGCCGGCGGGGCGCGACCGCGGACGCTCTGGCGTGACGTGGTCCCGCCCCTACTCGACCTCCACCCAGTCGAAGGTACGTTCGACCGCCTTCTTCCATCCGGCGTACGCGCTCTCCCGCTGGTTCTCGCTCCACCGTGGCTCCCAGCGGCGGTCCTCGTTCCAGTTGGAGCGGAGCGAGTCCTCGTTCTCCCAGAACCCCACCGCGAGCCCGGCTGCGTACGCCGCGCCCAGACTGGTGGTTTCCGATACCACCGGCCGCGACACGGGCACGCCCAGGATGTCGGCCTGCAGCTGCATCAGCACGTTGTTGACGGTCGCGCCGCCATCGACCCTGAGGGACTCCAGGTGCACCCCGGAGTCCTTCTCCATCGCCTCGGCAACGTCACGCGATTGGAAGCAGATCGACTCGAGCGTGGCTCGGACCAGGTGTGCCTTCGTGTTGAAGCGCGAGAGCCCGACGATCGCGCCACGTGCGTCGGAGCGCCAGTAGGGCGCGAACAGCCCGGAGAAGGCGGGGACGAAGTACATGCCACCGCTGTCATCGACCGAACCGGCCAACCCCTCGGTCTCCGCCGCGTTGCCGATGATGTCGAACTGATCACGCAGCCACTGGATCGCCGATCCCGTCACGGCGATCGAACCCTCGAGGCAGTAGACCGGTGCGGCGTCGCCCATGCGGTAGCCGACGGTCGTGAGCAGGCCGTTGCCGGAACGGATGGGCTCCGTGCCGGTGTTGAGGAGCAGGAAGTTGCCCGTCCCGTAGGTGTTCTTACCCTCACCCGGGGAGAAGCAGACCTGACCGACCGTCGCGGCCTGCTGGTCACCGAGGTCCCCGGCGATCGGGATCTCCGCTGCGAAGGGTCCGCTCGGTCGTGTCGTGCCATAGAAGGTGGGGTCCGAGGACGGTCGGATCTCGGGCAGCATCTGGCGCGGGATGCCGAAGAACCCGAGCAGCTCGTCGTCCCAGTCCAGCGTCTCCAGATCCATGAGCATGGTGCGGCTGGCGTTCGTCACGTCGGTGACGTGGGCGCCGCCGTCGCGGCCGCCCGTCAGGTGCCACAGGATCCAGGTGTCGGTGTTGCCGAACAGCGCCTCCCCACGCTCGGCTGCGACGCGTACCCCGTCGACGTTGTCCAGGATCCACTGGATCTTGCCGCCGGAGAAGTAGGTGGCAGGCGGGATGCCGGCCTTCTCCCGGATGACCTGGCCCTTGCCGTCGCGCTCCAGTGCGGAGGCGATCCGGTCGGTGCGGGTGTCCTGCCACACGATCGCGTTGTAGTAGGGACGCCCCGTCCTCGGATCCCACACCACCGTAGTCTCGCGCTGGTTCGTGACACCGAGTGCGGCAAGATCCTCGGCCGACATCCGTGCGTGAGACAGCCCGGTCTCGATGACCGTGCGCGCCCGCTCCCAGATCTCGGTCGGGTCGTGTTCGACCCAGCCCGCTCGGGGCATGATCTGCTCGTGTTCGAGCTGGTGTTTGGCGATCTCGTTGCCACCGTGGTCGAACACCATGAAGCGGGTGCTCGTGGTGCCCTGGTCGATCGCGCCGATGAACGATGCGGTCATGATGTCTCCGTCTTCGAACGGTTCGACGGTCGGTCTGCGGTAGGTGGCTCCAGCGACTCAGGACACGAGGTCGGCCAAGAACTGTGCGCGGAACACCAGCGCGCCGAGCACCCCGCCGACCAGTGGACCGACGACCGGAACCCAGGCGTAGGCGAAGTCGCTCGAGCCCTTGCCAGGGATGGGTAGCAGTGCGTGCATGATGCGTGGTCCCAGGTCCCGGGCCGGGTTGATCGCGTAGCCCGTCGGACCTCCCAGCGACAGGCCGATGGCCCAGACCAGGAAGCCCACCAGCAGCGGGCCGAAACCGGTCGCGAACAGCGCGGAGAGGTCCACTTCCCCGGCCCTCTCGATGGGCACCGTGTTGGCGAAGATCGCCAGCACACCGAACACCAGCATCCCGGTACCGATCGCCTCGGTCACGAGGTTCAGCGCGGGACGCCGGACCGCCGGTGTGGTGGCGAAGGCGGCGAGCTTGAGATCCGGGTCCTCCGTCGGCTCCCAGTGGGGGAGGTAGGCGAGGTAGACCAGCAACGCGCCCACCGCCGCGCCGATCAGCTGCGCTGCCACGTAGCCGGGGACCCGGGCCCAGGAAAACTCCCCGATCACTGCCAAAGCGAAGGTGACAGCCGGGTTGATGTGAGCGCCGCTGACCCAGCCCACCGTGTACACGGCGATCGCGACCGCCAGTCCCCACCCGGTGGTGATGACGATCCAGCCTGAGCTCTCACCTTTGGAGCCCTTGAGGACGACGTTGGCTACGGCACCGTTGCCGAGCAGGATCAGGATCGTCGTTCCGACCAGCTCGGCGAGGTAGAGATCGATCATCTCGGCGTGGCTCGGTCACCGCGGTCCGAACCAGCGTCCTCGGGCCTCGCGCGAGCGCGGCGATCCCAAGTCCCTCCGAGTGTTCCGACCGGGCACGGCACGGTGGACACCTCCTCGCGTCGCCGAACCTAGGTGAAGCCCCAGCCCCCGGGTCCTCCGGTGCGCACAAACGGATGCAGGGTGCGCGGAGGATGGTTGGTAGCACGGATCCGTGCGGGGCCCGCGGATGACCGTTGACCCACATCTCGAGAGCTGCCTACGGTGGTCGCCGGAGGTCCGTCACACACCTCGAGGCCCAGCGGGGTGGGCAGCGGCGCCGGTCGGGAGACCTCGCGGAGGAGCCGCCATGATGACGCAGCACCACGACCTCGGCGACTCCGATCGCAACCTCGCTCTCGAGATGGTGCGGGTCACGGAAGCCGCCGCGATGGCTGCTGCCCGCCGGATGGGCTTGGGTGACAAGGAGGCGGCTGACCAGGCGGCCGTGGACGCTATGCGTGGCACGCTCGACGGCATCGCGATGGACGGGACCGTGGTCATCGGGGAGGGCGAGAAGGACGAGGCGCCGATGCTCTACAACGGTGAGCGGATCGGCGACGGCTCGCCACCGGGGGTCGACATAGCGGTCGATCCGGTCGAGGGCACCACGCTCACCGCCAAGGGGCTGCCGAACGCACTGGCCGTGATCGCCTTGGCCGAGCGGGGATCGATGTTCGATCCCGGTCCGTGCATGTACATGGACAAGCTAGCGGTCGGACCGCTCGCTGCGGAGGTGGTCGATTTCGAGGCGCCGATCGACGAGAACCTGAGACGCGTGGCGAAGGCCAAGGGGGGCCGGGTCGGCGACGTGACGGTCAGCGTCCTGGACCGGCCCCGTCACGAACAGCTCGTGGCCGACATCCGCGAAGCCGGCGCTCGGATCGTGTTCCTGATCGACGGTGATGTCGCCGGGGCGATCATGGCGGCCCGTCCACAGACCGGCGTCGACATCTCCGTCGGCACGGGCGGCACGCCCGAGGGGGTGATCACCGCGTGCGCTATGAAGTGCCTCGGCGGGGTGCTCTACGGTCGGCTCTCGCCCCGCGACGATACAGAACGCCATCAAGCGTTGGAGGGGGGGTACGACCTCGATCGGGTGCTGAGTCAGGACGATCTGGTGCGCGGTGATCGTGCCATCTTCGCGGCCACCGGCATCACCGATGGTGCGCTGCTGCGCGGTGTGCGCTTCAGCGGGCGCGGCGCCACGACCCAGTCGCTGTCGATGCGGTCGAGTTCGGGAACGGTCCGGACCCTGGATGCGGAGCACACGTTCCACAAGTTCAACACGATCGCGCGTTTCGCCGCCCTCGATGAGCTGGACCACGACACCGTTGCGGAACAGGGATGACCGAGGCAGCTGATGCTGGCTCCAACATCCTCGGGGTCGATCACGTCCTCGGAAGTTCCTCCGAGGGGACCTGCCCGAGGGTCTGACGGTCCAGGCGCGACCTGCCCGACGAGCACGGCGCCGTCGGCGTTGCCGGTCGCGGCCCGAGTCGTTGAGGTTCGGGCGACCTGGGGTCGAGAACTCTGGCGGTCTGGCTGTGCTTCAGCCTTCCAGGCGCAGCCGGTCCACTACCAACGGTCCGGCCACCGACACCACTCCGCTCTGTCAACCGCTGTTCAGTTGCAGTCAAGACAAGCGAACACCGATCAGTGGCCGGGGGTGTCGATTCCGCAGAGACCGGTGCTCGAAAGGGATGTCGCTGCCGAGGCGAGTCAGCCGCGATCTGTTGGCGGCCCTGCTGGCAAGTCGACATCGATCACTGGTCGCGTCCCAGCTCCGTGGCGTGACCAGGTTGGGCCCGCGGCGTGCCCGAGGGCGTCATCGAGGTCGGCCCAGAGATCCTCGAGGTGTTCACAGCCCACCGACAGCCGGACGAGGCCTGCGGGAACGTGTTCCTGACCGGGCAACTTCGCGCGCCGCTCGATCGTGGACTCCACGCCGCCGAGGCTGGTCGCGTGGCTGATGACCTGGACGCCGGCGCACACGGCGTCGGCGGTCGCGGCGTCAGCCACTTCGAAGCTGACCACCGCCCCGAACCCGGCCATCTGCTTCGCGGCCAGGGTGTGGTGGGGGTCATCTGGCAGGCCGGGGTAGCGCACCCGGGCGACGGTGGGGTGTGCCTGCAGCCGCCGGGCGAGTTCGCCGACGGTGTCCTGGGCGTGGCGCAGCCGCAACGCGAGGGTCCGAGCACCGCGCAGGGCCAGGAAGCACTCCAGCGCACCGGGGGTGGCGCCGGCGACCCCGCGGCGACGTGCCAGGCGTGCGTGGTCGTGCTGGCGCTGGGCGACGACGACACCGAGGAGCAGGTCCGAGTGGCCTCCGATGAACTTGGTCGCGCTGTGCACGACGAGGTCCGCGCCGAGCTCGAGAGGTGACTGCAGCAGCGGGGTCGCGAAGGTGTTGTCCACCGCGACGGCAGCGCCGGTCTCGGCGGCACGGGTAACCACCTCGCCGATGTCGACGACCTCGAGCAGCGGGTTGCTCGGCGTTTCCAACCACACCAGATCCGCGCCGGGCACTGCCTCGGCCAACGCGGCGGGGTCGGTCATGTCGACCGTGTGCACCTGCCAGCGGCCCCCGTCGCCGCCGTCGGCGAGCAACGCCCGCAGCCCGCCGTAGCTGTCACGCGGTACGACCACCCGGGCACCGACAGGCAGCAACTCGAGCACCGCGGCGATCGCGCCCATGCCCGAGGAGAAGCAGACGGCTCGACCGCCCTCCAGGTCGCCGAGCAACTCCTCGAGAGCCTCCCATCCGGGCGTACCGTCGTCGCGGCTGTACTCGCGTTCGCCCAAGCCATCGGCCGGGGCCCGGAAGTTCGACGCCGGCACGAGCGGCACGTTCAGCGGCTGGCCGGGTCGATGCTCGCCACGACCCAGGACCGCCAACCGGGTCTCCACCCGCAGCTCCGGCCCGGGTGATCTGGGTTCGTCCGTCACCATGCCACCTCCACACCTAGTGCACTATGCTGCACTCTGCAGGGCACGGTAGCTGGAGGGGGTGGGATGAGCGAGCCGGGCGAGGTCAGCGAGTCGATCGGCGCACGCGTCCGGCAGCGCCGGACGGAGCGCGGCTGGACCCTGGACGATCTCGCTGGCCGCTCCAGGGTCAGTCGTCGACAGCTGATCAACATCGAGCACGGCGACGGCAACCCGAGCATCGCCACCCTGCTCCGCCTCAGCGACGCGCTCGGCATCGGACTGCCAGCACTCGTCGAGGTCGAACGGCGCAACGTCTCCGTCATCACCCGCTCCGGCCAGGCGCCGGTGCCCTGGACCGGTGAGCACGGGGGCCGGGCGGCGTTGGTCGCCGGCACCCAACCACCCGACGTCGTCGAACTGTGGGACTGGACGATGCACCCCGGAGAACACCACCACAGCGACGCGCACACCCCTGGCACGAGCGAGCTGCTCCTGGTGCTGGAGGGCCAACTCGACCTCACCGTCGGCGACCACACCGACCGCCTCGCCACGGGTGACGCCGCCACCTTCAGGGGCGACATCCCCCACGGCTACGCCATCCCGCCCCACGCCACCCGCCCCGTACGTTTCGCCCTCACCGTCTATCAACCCCACCTCGGCACGGGTCGTCGGTGACCCACCCACCGCTCGGTCACCAGTGACCGCGACTTGACCGGCCGTCTATGCCCGCCGCGGCGCGTCAGCGCGGGCGGTCTCCTCATCGGTGTGCTGGCGCCCATCCCCGCCGTACCGACGTGATCGACGACGCTCCCGAAGCTCGACGCGGCCCGTCGAGCGTGATCGACATCGCCGAGCGAGACGCCTCACGGGGATCCCTCTCGAGGTAGGGACCGGACCGTCAGCGCGCCTTTCCGTTCTCGATCGATACGCACGTCGAAGGGCCGGCTCACTCGGTCCAAGCGATCCCTGAGCCAGTCCAGGTCGGAGCTCGACGCGTGTCGCAGGCGCAGCTGCCGGGCTCGCATAGGGATCATCCTCAACCCGATGAGTTCGCCGGTGGATCCATCAAGCGAGACCAGGTAGAGCAGTCTGAGATCGGCGCGGTACTTCTCGCGGCCGGTGATGCCCTCGTAGTCGTTGATGAGGTCGCCGCAGCCGTACAGGATCAGTCGGTCGCGGTACAGCTCCAGTGGACGGGGATGGTGCGAGGAGTGGCCGTGCACGACATCCACGCCTTCATCGATCAGCGCGTGAGCGAAGCGAACCTGATCTCGGGTGATGTCGTAACCCCAGTTGGACCCCCAATGGAGCGACGCGACGATGATGTCGCCGGTGCGTCGGTACTCCGAGATGTGATCAGCGACCTCGTCGACGGCGGCTACCGATGGCTCGCGAAGGAACGCGACCCCAGGGCTCCGTCTGGTCGCGTCCCACGCCACGGGGACGCCGCTCGAGGCCATCCCCCACGCGAAGACCAGCACCCGCCCTCCGCCTTCGAGGGGGACCGTGGCCGGTCGCCGAGCCTGCTCCTCGTCACGTCCCGCTCCAACGCTGCGCAGGCTTGCAGAGGACAGCACGTCGAGGGTCTGTTCCAGCCCCTTCACCCCGAAGTCGAGTACGTGGTTGTTCGCGAGCACGCACACGTCCGGTTCGACGGCGAGGAGGCAGGCCAGGTTGTCAGGTGACATCCGGTAGTGGACGGCCTTGCCCGCGGCGAAGTCGTCGGAGCTGGTCACCGCGGTCTCCAGGTTGATGACGCGCACGTCGGGTGCCAGATCGTCGAGCACAGGCAGTGCGTCTCCCCATGGCCACGAACCATCGACGGGACGGGGGATGGGATCGTTGATCCGCTCGGCCAGTGCGACGTAGTCCCGGGCGTCCGTGATCAGCCGCTCCTGCAGCCTGGGATCGCCAGGGTGCGCCAAGATCTGATCCACGCCTCGACCGAGCATCACGTCGCCGCACAGGAACAGGGTCACCGCACCTTCGGCCACGATGTTCCTCCCGCGGTGTCACGCGCGCGTGTCGAGAGTTCGAGCAGGCCACTCCGACCGGCTCCCCGCTCGTGCTCGCCGTTCACCATGGGTCGCGTGCGCTCCCGATGGATCGGGCGACCGTCATGCCTGCAAGGACTGCTCACATGAGTTCCGGCTCGGGTGAGGCTGGGGTCTCGGTGTCTTCGAGTTCGACCATGGTCGCGGCAGCCAGCAGCATCACACCCGCGACCGAAACGGCGTTCTCCAGCGCGATGCGCACGACCTTGGTCGGGTCGATGACTCCGGCGGTATCGAGATCGACGAACTCGCGGGTGCGTGCGTCGAAGCCCTCGAACCCGTCGCCGGCCCGGATCCGTTCGATCACGACACCGTCGTCTGAGCCGGCGTTGTCGGCGATCTGACCAGCCGGGACCTGCAACGCGTGGGCCAGGATGTGTACGCCGGTGCGTTCGTCGCCGTCGCAGCCCACCTCCGCGGCTTCCACCTCAGCGATGGCGCGTACCAGAGCGGCGCCGCCGCCGGGGACGATGCCCTCGGCGACGGCGGCCTTGGTGGAGCTGATCGCGTCATCGAACGCGTCCTTGCGGCGTCTGAGCTCGGACTCGGTGGCGGCACCGACACGGATGACCGCGACGCCGCCGGCGAGCCGTGCGAGCCGTTCCTGCAGCTTCTCGCGGTCCCAGTCCGAGTCGGTCTCATCGATCTGTCGGCGCAGCTCGTTGCAGCGTCCTTCGATCGCCGCCGGGTCGCCGGCGCCGCTGATGATGGTGGTGGTGTCCTTGTCGACCAGGATCCGCTCTGCGGTGCCGAGCTCGTCGATCTTGACGTTCTCGAGCTTGAGCCCGAGCTCGTCGCTGATCACGGTCCCGCCGGTGAGTACGGAGATGTCCTCGAGCATCGCCCGGCGCCGCTCACCGAATCCGGGTGCCTTGATCGCGGCGGCGGCGATGGTGCCGCGCAACTTGTTGACCACGATGGTGGCCAGTGCCTCGCCTTCGAGGTTCTCCGCCACCACCAGCAGCTGACGTCCGGCGTTGACGGCCTGTTCGAGCAGGGGGAGCAGGTCGGCAACCGCGGAGATCTTCTTCTCGTGGAGCAGAACGAGCGGCTCGTTGAGCACGGCGTCCATCCGCTCGGGGTCGGTGACGAAGTACGGCGAGAGATAGCCCTCGTCCAGTTGCATACCTTCGACGACGTCGAGGATGGTCTCGATCCCCTTGGCCTCCTCGACCTCGATGACGCCCTCCTCGCCGACCTTCTCGACCGCATCGGCGACCAGCTCACCGATCTCCGTCTCCCCATGTGCCGAGACCGCGGCTACGTGGGCCATGTCGGTCCGGCCCTCGACAGGCCTGGACAGGCCGGCCAGCGCATCGATCGCGGCCCCGAGCCCTCGCTCCATACCGCGCTTGATCTCGACCGGACTCGCCCCGACGACCACGTTGCGGATCCCCTCGGCCAGCATCGCGTGGGCAAGCAGCGTCGAGGTGGTGGTGCCGTCACCGACCGCATCCCCGGTACGCATGGCGGCCTGCTTGAGTACCTGTGCACCCAGGTCCTGCGCCGGATCCTTCAGCTTGAGGGTCTTGGCGATGGTCACCCCGTCATCGCACACCAGCGGCACACCCCACTTGCGCTCGATCAGCACCGCGCGTGACTGCGGCCCGAGGGTCGGACGCAACGCATCCGCGAGCGCGGACGTCCCTGCCAGCAGCGCCGTGCGGGCCGCATCGCCGAAGCACAGCTCCGTGTAGGCGGCCATGAGCGTGATCCTCCCGGACCAGATGAGCTGCGGCTCCGTCTGGCCGTCCAGCGCTGCCTACCGCAGAGTCGATGGTTGTCTCGGTACGGGTGTGGCGCCCAGAGGGCGCGCGAACCAATCCTTCGCGAGCTCAGCGACCTTCTCGAGTGCACCGGGCTCTTCGAACAGGTGGGTCGCTCCCGGGACGATCGCCAGATGGTTCGGGCAACGCAGCTGGCGCCTTGCCCGCTCGTTGAGGCGCAACACCGCCTCGTCGCGGGAGCCGACGATGAGCAGCGTCGGCGCCGTGACCTCGCCGAGGTGCGGTGCTGCCAGGTCGGGACGTCCACCGCGTGAGACGACCGCACCGATCTCGGAGCGGAGTAGCCCTGCGGCCCGCAGCGCGGCGGCGGCGCCGGTGCTGGCCCCGAAGTAGCCGACCCGCAGGTGCCCGAGGTCCGGTCGTGTCCTGAGCCAGCCGGTGGCCCCGACCAGGCGTGCGGCCAGGAGTTCGATGTCGAACACCCGGGTGCGGTGGAGGGCCTCGTCGAGGGTCAACAGGTCGAACAACAGGGTGGCGAGACCACCGCTGTTCAACGTGCGTGCCACAGCGAGGTTGCGGGGGCTGAGCCGGCTGCTGCCGCTGCCGTGGGCGAACAGCACGATCCCGGTCGCGCCAGGCGGCACGTGCAACGTCCCGGCGAGTTCCAGACCGTTCACCGTGACCACCACGTCCTCGGGCGGATCGTCAGCCGGCGACGCAGCCCCGCCCATGACCACCGGTTCGGCAGCCAGCAGCCCAGCGACCTCCTCGTCGGAGGTCTGCGCGAAATCGTCGTAGAACTGGCCGATCGCGCCGAACGCGCGGGGGCTGTGTAGACACACCACCTCGTCCGCGACGGCCTGCAGCTGCGAGAGGGTGCCGGCGGGTGCCACCGGGACAGCCAGCACGATCCGTCGGGCGCCGCGACGTCGCAGGACCTCGATCCCGGCCCGGGCCATCGAACCTGTGGCGAGCCCGTCATCGACCACGACCACCGTGCGCCCAGCGACGGGCAACGGGTCACGCGCGGCCCGGTACCGCTGGACCCGGCGCTCGAGTTCGGCGGCTTCACGGCTGGCCACCACCTCCAGTTCCGCGGTGGTGACGCCGGTCGAGCGCATGAGCGATCCGTCGAGAAGCCGGATGCCGCCCTCGCCCAGCGCGCCCACACCCAGCTCGGGTTGCCACGGACAGCCGAGCTTGCGGACCACGAGCACGTCGAGTGGGGCGCCCAGCGCCTGTGCGACCTCGTAGGCCACGGGGATCCCGCCACGAGGTAGCCCGACCACGACGGGCTGCTCCGTAACGAGATGGCCCAGGTTCGCGCCGAGTCGGCGACCTGCCTCACGTCTGTTGGCGAAACGCATGGCTCACCCACACAGTGGTGCGACGTCCGCGCTGCGCTTCCTCCGCCGGTATGGTCCGGATCAGGTCCTGGCGGTCACCGCTCTCGCGGCCTCTCAGCTGGGTGCCTCCGACCGATCTCTCCGTCGAAGGGGCGCCAGCTCCCGCGCACAACACGAACGTCGCATCCCTAGGATGCGCCGACACGAGGCGGGGGACCAGGGCCGTTGGTCCTCGATCTCGGCAACCGCACCGACGGCAGCGGCCACTCGAGAACGATGGCTGCGGGAGCGAACCGGACGAGCGTGGTCAGGACGCCCTCGGCCGCGCGCAGGGATGCGGCGGTACCCACCCGCGTACCTCGAAGGACGGCCGCCTCGGTCCCCCAGACGGCGATACCGTGACCTCCGGTGGTGGGAGGGACGGTCGCGGGATGCAGGAGCAGCCGACGACGTCGCCCGAGGATCCGACCGTGGCCTCCTTGCTCCAGGCCCTCCGGGAGCTCGTTGCCGAGGTCCGTCCCGCTGTCGGCACCTCTTCGGTTCGGCTGGACTCCCGCCTCGACACCGACCTCGGTCTGGACAGCCTGGCGGTCGCCGAGCTCCTCGTACGCGTCGAGGAGCTCTTCGACGTGGCGTTGCCGGACGAGTTGCTTGCGAGCGTCGAGACGCCACGGGATCTGCTGGCGAGCCTGACCACGGCCTCCTCGGTGCCCGGTCGTGCCGGACAGCTCCCCACCGCGACGTCGCAGCTGGACAGCTCGGCGGGTCCGGGCCCCGATCCCGGCGAGGTCGACACCCTCGTCGAGGTGTTGCAGTGGCACGCCACCGCACAGCCCGACCGAACGCACGTCCGCCTGCTGGGTGAGGCGGGGGCGGTCGAGGACCTGAGCTTCGGTGCACTGTGGCGGGAGGCCTCCGTGGTGGCGGCGGGTCTGCGCGAGCGTCAGCTACCGCCCGGCAGCACGGTGGCGATCATGCTGCCGACCGGCCTCGACTACTTCGTCACGTTCCTCGGGGTGTTGCTCGCCGGCTGCGTGCCGGTCCCCATCTACCCACCGGGACGGCCCTCCGGGTTGGGGGAGCATCTGCGTCGCCACGCACTCCTGCTCGACAACGCCCAGGTGGTGGCTCTGATCACCGTGCCCGAGGCGCGCCAGCTGGCACGGCTCATCGCACCGCAGATCACCACGTTGCGTGCCGTGGTGATCGTCGGCGACCTCCGGGCGGCCGCCGTCGGTCCGCCGCGAGGAACCCCAGGGCCGTCGGACACGGCGCTGCTGCAGTACACCTCGGGCAGCACCGGTGATCCGAAGGGGGTGGTGCTCAGCCATGCGAACCTGCTCGCGAACATCCGCGCGATGGGTCAGGCGGGTGCCATCCAGCCCACCGATGTGTTCGTCAGCTGGCTGCCGCTGTACCACGACATGGGCCTGATCGGCTCCTGGTTGCTCAGCCTCTACTTCGGTATCCCGTTCGTGGTCATGTCCCCGTTGAGGTTCCTCACCCGCCCCGCCCGCTGGTTGTGGGCGATCCACGATCACGGTGGCACCGTGTCGGGTGGGCCCAACTTCGGCTACGAGCTGTGCCTGCGCCGGATCGAGGATCACGAGCTCGAGGGTCTGGATCTCGGAAGCTGGCGGCTGGCGTTCAGTGGCGCCGAGCCGGTCAGTCCGTCCACGGTCACCCGGTTCGCCAAGCGGTTCGCTGACGTGGGGCTCCGGCCCGGTGCGATAACGCCGGTCTACGGGCTGGCGGAGTCCGCGGTGGCGCTCACCGTGCCGCCGTTGGAACGTGGCGTGATCATCGACCGGGTTGCCCGTGAGCCGCTGGCCCGGGCGAGCCAGGCGGTACCCGCGGCACACGATGATGCGACCGCCGCCCGGTTCGTGGCCTGCGGGCGGGCGTTGCCGGGCCACGAGGTTCGGATCGCGGACCGGGCGGGCACGACGCTCGGCGAACGCGTCGAGGGCCGTGTCGAGTTCCGGGGTCCGTCAGCGACCGCAGGCTACTTCCGCAACCGGCCCGCAACCCGGCGGCTGTTCGATGGTGACTGGCTCGACTCGGGCGATCTCGGTTACCTGGCCGCCGGTGACCTGTACCTGACCGGGCGGGTCAAGGACGTGATCATCCGGGCCGGGCGGAACCTGCACCCGGCCGAGCTGGAGGAGGCCGTCGGTGCGGTGCCAGGTGTGCGCAAAGGCTGTGTGGCGGTCTTCTCGACCACCGACCCGACGGTGGGCACCGAGCGTCTGGTGGTGCTCGCCGAGACTCGGCTGACCGAGGCGGAGGACCAGACCCGCCTCCGTCGGCACGTCAACGAAGCCGTGACCGATCTCGTCGGGGCGCCCCCTGACGAGGTCCTGCTCGCCCTTCCCGGCGTGGTGCCCAAGACCTCCAGCGGCAAGATCCGACGCGCCGAGGTCCGGGAGCGCTACGAGAACGGCCAGCTCGGTGGGTCGCGGCAGGCGGTGTGGTGGCAGCTGCTCCGACTCGCGGCCACCAGCCTGCCCGCCCGGGTCAGCCGTGCCGCTCGAAGGAGCGTCGAAGCGGTGTACGGCCTCTACGCCAGTTCGCTGTTCGTGTCGTTGGCCGCGGTCGTGTGGGTGCTCGTGGCCGTCGTCCCGGGTGCTCGCCGTCGATGGCGGATCGTGCGCGGGGCCGGCCGGCTACTGCTCCACCTGAGCGGGATCCGCCTGTCGATCGAGGGCGCTGAGCATCTGCTCACGGCCAGGCCCTACGTCGTCGCCGCCAACCACGCGAGCAACCTCGATCCGCTCGTGCTGGCCGTCGTCCTCCCGGAGCCGGCGGTGTTCCCGGCGGTCGGTGGGTTGGCTGTCAACCCGTTCGCACGGGTCTTCCTGCGGCGGCTGGAGACGCACCTGATCGAGCGCGGTGACCGGGCACGCGGGGTCGAGGACAGCCGCGTGCTCACCCGGACCCTGCGATCGGGACGCGTCGTCGCGTTCTTCCCTGAAGGGCGCCGCTCACGTGGCGTGGGACTCGAGCCGTTCCACATGGGTGCGTTCGTGGTCGCCACGGAGGCTGGCGTCCCGGTCGTGCCGGTGACGCTGCGCGGCACCCGACGGATCCTCCCGGTCGATCGTCGCATGCCCCGACGAGGTCCCATCAAGGTCACGATCGCCGCCCCACTCTCCCCCACTCACCCCGGGTGGAGAGGCGCCGTCGACCTGCAGGCCGCCACCCGCGCGGAGATCCTGCGCCACTGCGGCGAGCCGGCTCTCGAGTGACCGGCGAGCACGGCCACCATCACGTCCGGTCGTGGCTGACCGCCCCGGTTCTGGCCGTAGCGGTGCTGTCGGTCGGCGCCGGGATCTCGGCGTTCGGGGTCACGGTCGTCATCGGCGACGTCGCTGCCGACCTCAGCCATCCGCCTGCCAGCGACGACACCCCGTTCCAGCTCGGGCTCCCGGTGACCACGATCGGGATCGCGCTGTCAGTGATCCGCCTGGCGTCGCTCGCGAGCCTGCCCCTGGCGGCCCTGGCGGACCGTCTGGGGCGGCGCCGGCTGCTGCTCACGGTCGCCACGCTGGCACTCTCGCTCACCAGTCTCGCCGCAGCATCACCAGGGTTCTGGTGGTATGTGGCCCTGGTCGCGATAGCGCGCCCGTTCCTGTCGACCGTGAACGCCGTGGCAGGCGTGGTCGCCGCCGAGGAATCACGCTCGGTCGACCGCGCCGGTGCGATCGCGCTGATCACCGTCGCATACGGCCTCGGGTCGGGGCTGGTGTCGGTCGGCCGCGGACTACTGCCCGGGGAGCCGTCGTTCCGCGTCGTCACCCTGTTCGCGCTCGCCCCCCTCCTGCTGATGCCACTGCTCACCCGCTGGATCCGGGAGCCGGCGATCGCGGTCGTCCGCACCCATGCCCGAGGCTTGCCGGGTGCCGTACCACGTCATCTACGTGGCCGTGTCACCCTGCTGGCCTCGCTGGTCGGGGCGATCGCCATCACGACCGGCCCGGGATTCACCTACCTGTTCGTCTACGGCGAACGGGTGCTGGGAGCGACACCGTTACAGCTGTCGTCCTTCGTGCTGGCCGCCGGACCGGCCGGGCTGACCGGCATCCTGCTCGGTCGCTGGAGCGCGGACCGGTTCGGGCGCCGCATCACCGGGGCGCTGGCGATGTCCGGCACCGGGATCGCGGTGGCCATCGCCTACTCGGGTGGATCCGCGGCGCTGGCCGTCGGCTATCTGACCACCGTGTTGCTGGCCAGCGCCTTCGCTCCGGCCCAGGGCACGCTCGCGGCGGAGCTGGTCCCCACCACCGTCCGTGCGACCGTCGCCGGCTGGCTCACGGTGACCGCGGTGCTCGGCGCGGTCCTCGGGCTCAGCGCCTTCGGCGCACTCGCCGAGATCACCGGAAGCTTCGCGGTCCCCGCTCGACTGCTCGGTGGCCTCGTCGCCCTGTCGGCGCTCGGATTCGGCGCACTGCCAGAGACCCGAGGCACCGAACTCGAGGACCTCGACGCGGACCCACTCCAGCCCCGGCCCGAACCGTGAGTCGCCCGTCCGGGCCGTAGTGACCGGCTCGAGCCCGCCGGAACGTGCTCACGGGTCCTGGGTGTCGCGCATCACACGTCGATGGTGGCCGCGCAACGCCACCGACCGGGGCTCTCCTCTCGCAGGGCCAGTTGCGAGTAGGACACGCCTTTCGGGGCCGGCCCTCGCGGGGTGACGCGTTGGAGATCGGTCAGCCACAGGTGGGCGACCACGCCGCTGGCACGTGGGCGGACGCGGACCCGCACCGGCACCGCGCTACTGGCATCGAGGTGATAGATGACCTCCTCGAGCAGCGCGACCAGCAGTTCCTCGTCGGTGCCGGCCAGCTCCACTTCACGGTGCCAGGACCACCCGACGCCTCTCACAGCCGCGACGGTGTCGACCAGCGCGAGCACGGCCTCCTCGAGGCATGCCTCACGGGTCGGGCCCCACGCCTCGAGGATCTCGTCGGCGGTGTGGGCACGGATCGCGTGACCTCGCTCGGGAGCGGTCGTGGTCATCCCTTGACCACCCCCACCGGACGCATCCGTGCCACGGCCCGGCTCAACCCGGCGAGCTCGCACACGCTCACCACCTCCTCGACGTCCTTGTAGGCGTAGGGCGCCTCCTCGGGCAGATCACGCAGCGACCCGGCCCGCACCTCGATCCCCAACGCCGCCAGCTCGTCACGCAGCACCCCGCCGCCGTGCCCGCGGCGCTTGGCCTCGTGACGGCTCATCGTCCTACCGGCACCGTGCGCGGTGGATGCGAAGGCCTCACCTGGGCTCGCTCCCACCATCACGTACGAGGCGGTGCCCATCGAGCCGGGCAGCAGCACGGGCTGGCCAACGGCCCGCAGGTCCTCGGGCAGGTCAGCGGAGCCGGCCGGGAACGCCCGTGTCGCCCCCTTGCGATGCACGCATACGCGCACCCTGCGGCTGTCGAGCGTGTGGCTTTCGATCTTGGCCAGGTTGTGGGAAACGTCGTAGACCAGCCGCAGGTCACGACGGCCGGTGACCCGTGCGAACGCATCCCTGGTCGCCTCGGTCAGCAGCTGCCGGTTCGCCCGCGCGTAGTTCGCTGCCGCCGCCAACGCCCCCAGATAGCCGGAGCCTTCCGGGGACTCGACCGGAGCGCACGCCAGCTGCGGGTCAGGCACGGAGATGCCGTAGCGGGGCATGGCCTCCCGCATCGTGCGCACATGGTCCGAGCAGACCTGGTGGCCGAGCCCCCGCGAGCCACAGTGGATCATCACGCACACCTGCCCGGCGTGCAGTCCGAACACGGCGGCTGTGGCCTCGTCGAGGACCCGGTCGACGATCTGCACCTCCAGGAAGTGGTTGCCCGACCCCAACGACCCGACCTGACGCGACCCACGCCGGCATGCCCGCTCGCTGACCTGCCCCGGGTCCGCGCCCGCGAGCTGTCCCCCGTCCTCGCATCGCTGGAGATCCTCAGGCTCACCGCGCCCCTGGGAGACCGCGTAGACCGCACCGCCGGTCAGGATCAGCTCCAGTTCGCCTGCGTCGACATCCCCCCACACTCCGCCCCCGCCCATCCCCCGCGGGATCACCGCGGCCAGGCCGTCCATCAGTGCTGCCAACCGTGGCTCGAGCTCGCGCTGCTCGAACGGTGCGGCCAGCAGCCGCACCCCGCACGAGATGTCGAACCCAACCCCGCCCGGGGAGACCACCCCGTCGGCCGCCACCTCCGTCGCGGCGACACCGCCGATCGGGAACCCGTAACCCCAATGCACGTCCGGCATGGCGTAACTCGCTCCCACGATGCCCGGCAGCGTCGCGACGTTGGCGACCTGCTCGAGACTGCGGTCACCATGGACGTCCGGGAGCAGTCGCTCGGATGCGAAGACCAGCCCGGGCACCCTCATGGCGTCGCGTCGCTCCAGCCGCCACCGAACCGGTGACTCCTCCACCAGCTGCGGCCGCGAGGCGGTGTCCAGGTTCACCTTGTCCTCGATCCACAGATCGTGCACCGACCGTGACGGCTGCCGGTCGAGGACGCCAGGGCCCAAGGGCCCGGCGGTGAGCATCCTCGTGCCGATGAACCCGACGGGGGTCATGACGGGTACGGGAACGGAGACGTTCTGACGGCCCAGGCAGGACGCGCGTCGTGACGACGTCCGGGCTCCACCTCGGCGCAGGCCCGTCGGCAACCGCTCTGGAACCCACCTGCAACCCCCCATGACACGGTGGACGTGAACGCACCGACGACCCACGGAGCTTGCGATGACCACCGAGACCGTGCCGGCCCTCGAGACGGGATGGGAGCCGGGTACACCGGCTGAGGACAGCCTCCTGCGGCTCGGTGTGCTGGCCATGACCGCGACCTGGGAGACGACCGGGCAGCTCGGTGATGCCCGCCTCCACCGAGACGACCGGTTCAGCGCCGTCGATCTCGGACGACCCACGGGGCTGTTCAACAGCGCCACGTTGCTGCGGCCGGTCCGCGACGACGCCTTCGACGCAACGGTCGGCAGCATCGAACGCTTCTACGACGCCGGGGGGACGGGCTCCACCCTGCTGTGGTCCCCGTGGCCGACCCCCGACCTCACCGGACGTGGCTGGCAGCTGCAGGGCCACCCACCGCTGCTGTACCGACCAGCCGGACTCCCCGAGCAGCGAGACCAGCCCGATGACCTGTCGGTCTCCGAGGTCACGACGGAGCGTGAACTGGCCGAGTGGTGCACCGTGGTGGTGGACGCGTTCCCCCTCGACGAGGTGGACGCGCCGAGCAGACTGTTCGATCCGGCGGTCGTCGGAGACGAGCGCTACCGGTTCGTCATCGGCCGCGTCGGAGACCGGCCGGTGGCTGTCGGTTGTCAGGTCCTCGTCGCCGGAACGAACGTGCTGCTGCTCTCGAGCGTCCGCCTCGAGGAGCGCGGTCGGGGTTACTACTCGGCGTTGGTCAGGGACCGGCTCGCCCGAGCACCGGACCTGCCCTCGGTGACGATCGTGAGCGACGACAGCCGGCCCGTTCTCGTCCACCGTTTCGGCTTCCTGCCGGTCACCCGCTTCACCCTGTGGGAGCGGCCGAGGCATCCGGTCAGCTGACGTGCGTTGGCGCGGTTCGCCGTTCGCCGAGGCGCGTTCCGACGGCGGTGGAGAGCCTGCTCCGGGATGATGAGCCGGTCGTCGTGGGGAGAAGCGGCCGTGAGCTACCCGGCTCGGTCTCGGTTCTGGGATCGCATGTACCGGGGCACACCGTCGTGGGAGCTGGGCGGGGCCGACCCCGTGCTGGTCGCGACCCTCGACGATCGCGGGGTCCGGGGGCCGGGCCGAGCGCTCGACGTCGGGTGCGGGACCGGCGACAACGCCATCGAACTCGCCAGGCGCGGTTTCGAGGTCACCGCGATCGATCTCTCCGATCGCGCTCTCGCGATGGCAGGCGTCAAGGCCGACGCCGCCGGGGTCTCGGTCGCGTTCCGTCGCGCCGACGTGACCAGGCCCGACGAGGCGGGCGGCTCGTACGACCTGATCGTGGACCGCGGCCTGTTGATGAGCCTGTTCGGCGAGCGGGCCAGACGTGCGTACGCGAGGAGGCTGATGCGCTCGAGCGGCGAGGGCAGCAGCGTCTACCTGTACCAGTGGGAACTGCCGCGGCCCCCGCGTTCCCCGTCGCCCGGGTGGTGCGCGACGAAGGTGAAGGGATTCGTCGTCGCTCCCGGCGAGATCGAGGACCGCCTGGGTTACGTGTTCGAGATCGAGCCGCTGCGCCGGTCGATCGAGCGCACGGACGACCCCGGCATACGGCGCCTGGGGATCGCACAGGTCGCCAAGACCTCCTACTGGCTCCGGCGACGACCCCCCGACGGAGCGCCGGGGGGTGTGCCGGCGAGCCGGGACGGATGAGGCACCGCCGGCGGGACACCGTCGCCCTCCTCGTGGTCAGGGACGTGCCTCGATCACGAGGTTGAACGGGGTCTCGGCCGCGATCCTGCGGTGGGTGAAGCCTGCGTCGGACAGCACCTCGAGCAGGCGGCTGGGCCCGGCCTGCGCACCGAGGCCGGTCGCACCGTCTTGAGCGAGCGAGCTCGGTGTGCACAGGAACACGGACCCGGCGTAGAACAGCCGACTGATGGGGTTGATGTTGTCGGTGAGGTCGTCGCCGGCCTGCGGCTCGACGACCAGCAGTGTGCCGTCGTCGGCCAGGGCACGGCGTGCGCGGGCGGCCGCGGCGACCGGGGCACCCATGTCGTGGAGGCAGTCGAAGAGGCAGACCAGGTCGTAGTCCTCACCTGGGAAGCTGTCGGCTGCGGCGACCTCGAAGCCGACCCGGTCGCCGACGCCAGCCTCGGCGGCGGCCTTGGAGGCGGCGGCGATCGACTCGGCGTGGAAGTCGAAACCGGTCAACCGCGACGCCGGGTAGGCCTGCGCGAGCACGATGGTCGACGCGCCGTGGCCGCACCCGAGATCGGCCACCCGCGCGCCCGCGGTCAGCCGCTCGTGGACGCCGTCGAGCGCGGGGATCCAGTCCTGGACGAGCTGGTGCCGGTACAGCGGCGCGAAGATGCGTTCGACGCCCTCGAAGAGGCGTGGATCGTGCTCGTGCCACCCCACCCCGTCGCCGGTCCGGAAGGCTTCGGCGGCACGGTCGGCACTCGCCCAGGCGGCGGCGATGATCGGGAAGATGCCGGCGACGTAGGCCGGGCTGTCGGGATCGGCCAGGACGGCGGCGTGCTCGTCGGGGAGCTCGAAGGTGCCGTCGTCGGCGTCGTAGATCAGGTAGCCGCCGGAGACCTGGTTGGCGAGCCATTCGCGCAGGTAGCGCTCGTGTGTGCCGGTGCGTGCTGCGAGCTCTCCGGACGTCAGCCGGCCGGCTCCGGCCATCGCCTCGTACAGGCCCAAGACGTCGCCGAGGTAGCAGCAGGCCGCGGACTCGGCTGCTGCCGCCTCGGTCACGGCGAGGCCCTGGAACTCCTCGATGCGCTCCTGATCGAGCGTCGTGTGTGCGGTGCTCATGGTCTATCCCTGTCGTCGCTGGTCGTCGGGAGGGGGGCACCTGAGGTGCGGTGTCCCCCCGGGCTCGAGGCCGCTGCGACGGTGACAGGCGGTGGTTGCGGCGCGTCTGCGCATCGGTTGCGGCACGGGTTGCGCTGGTTCGGCTCCGACTGGGGTCAGTGGGACGCGAGCTCCTCCAGTACCGCCAGGGCTTCGTCCACCAGGAGCGCGGGGGACAACGACCGAGCCCGCTCGGCCAACGCCTCACGAGGTCCTGGACCGAGCCTGCGCTCGAGCTCCCGCCCGGCGGCGGCGAGCCGCTCGGCCTCCGCGCCGAAGCTCGGTGGTGCGGCATCGTCGACGGCTGCATGCAACGTGGCCGCGGGTCCGTCGACCTCGAGGCGGACGAGCAGATCGACGAGGTTGCGCAGCGCGGTCAGCTGGTGCGTCCAGTCCCCGAGCCGCCGCCAGTGGGGGAGGACCTCGGCGAAGAGAGCGACCGCGCGGTCCGTCTCACCGGTGCGTGTGTACAGCGACGCGAGCGACACCATCGCGACGCCTTCGGGGACGCGGGCCTCTGCCCGCCGGGCGGCCTCGATCGCGGCCACGAGCAGCGGGGCAGCCGAGCCCGGATCGGTGTCCAGCAGTGCCTCGCCGTGGCAGTACCGCGCCCAGGCTCGCATCGTGTCGTTGCCGGAGGCCTCGGCCAACGTCCGCAGTTCCGCCGCCTGGGCCGCTGCCCTGTGGGTCTCGCCGCGATACTGCAGCGCGAGCACCCGCAGGGTGGTCGCCATGGCGCGGTAGTAGTCCTCTCCGGGCTCCTCCATCAGCGGTCGCCGCTTTCCGGTCAGGGTCAGGACGTCGTCGAGACGCCCCTCGTACAGCGCGACCGTCGCCAGGGCGTGGGTCGCCCACGTCGCCGCGAGGCTGGTCGGCTCGGCTGCTTGCAGCGCGACCTCGGCGTGCCGGCTGGCCCGTGCGAGGTCGCCGCGACGGGTGGCGCCCCGGGCCGCGGTCGCCAGGGCAGCCGGGTAGGCCGGGTGGAGGGTGGCATCCGGCAGCTCGAGAGCGCGCTCGGTCCAGGTGATCATCTCGTCGCGCTGCCGATGGCCCATGTAGTCGCGAAGCGCGACCGTGAGCCGCAGGGCGCCGTCCACATCGCCGGCGGCGACCAGCCACGCGTGGGCCACCCGCAGGTCGTCGACCGCCCGGTCGAGCGCCGTGACGGCGTCGCGTTCCTGCTGGCCGCGGACCCGGGGGCCCTGGCGCTCGGCGAGCACCAGGTGGTGGTTCGCGTGCGCCCGCTGGTAGCGCGGCGCCTCGCCGGTCTTGTTCAGGCGGGCCCTCGCGTAGGCGTGCAGCGTGTCCAACAGGCGGTAGCGCGTCCTCCCGTCGCCACGCTCGACGACGACCAGCGACTTGTCGACCAGTTCGGCGAGCCGACCCGCGACCTCGTCGGCGGCGAGCGGCTCACCCGCGCAGACTTCTTCGGCGGCCTCGAGGCTGAAGGGACCCGCGAACACCGACAACCGGTCGAACGCCCGAGCCTCCGCCTCGGTCAGCGTCTCGTAGGACCACTCGACCACGGCCTGCAGGGTGCGGTGCCGTCCCGCGTCCCGGTGGGGACCACCGGTCAACAACTCGAAGCGCTGGTCGATGCGTTCCAGCAGATCCGCCGGCGACAGCGCCCGTGCGCGGGCGGCCGCCAGCTCGAGTGCCAGCGGGATCCCGTCGAGGCGACGACAGAGCTCGCCCGTCGCTGACGCGTCCTGCTCGGTGAGGGCGTAGCTCGGGTCGGCCGCCCGTGCCCGTCGAACGAACAGGGCGCCGGCTGGCGCCGCCAGCACGGTCGCCGCGGTGGCTCGGGGCGGTGGGACCGCCAAGGGCGCCACCTGCCACACGCGCTCCCCAGGCACACGCAACGGCTCGCGTGACGTTGCCAGCACCGTGACGGTCGGGCACGCAGCGAGCACCGACTCGGCCAGTGGTGCCACGGTCTGCAGCAGATGCTCGCAGTTGTCGAGCACGAGCAGCAGCCGTCGCGTGCCCACCGCGGCCAGCAGCGTCTCCGCGGCGGGCCGGCCGCCCCGGTGGCGGGCGCCGAAGGCATCGAGCAGCGCGGGTGCGACGCTGGCCGGGTCGTGGACCGCGGCCAGTTGGCACACCACCGTGCCGTCACGGAACCGGGTGGTGGCGGCGACGGTGACCTGCTCCGCCAGTCGGGTCTTGCCCACGCCGCCCGTTCCGGTCAGGGTCACCAGCCCGGGCGTCTCGACCAGCTCGACCACCGCCGCGAGGTCCTCCTCCCGCCCGATCAGGCCCGCGTCGGCTCCGGCCCCGTGGCCCGGGTCGGCCCGGTCGGCGCGGGGGACCTCGGCCGGGATCCGCTTCTCGCCTTGCGGCTCGGGCGGCCGCGTCAGGTCGGGATCCTGGCGCAGGAGACGTTCGTGCAGGTGCTGGAGCTCCTCGGTGGGGTCGAGCCCCAGTTCCTCACCGAGGCGCTCGTGGAGACGTCGATAGGTCACGAGCGCCTCCGCTTGGCGCCCCGTGCGGTAGAGGGCCAGCATCAGCTGACCGTGCGCCCGCTCGTCGAGCGGCTCGTGGTCGACGGTCGCTTCCAGCTCGGCGAGGACGACACGGTGGCCGCCCGACGCGAGCTGGCAGTCGATGCGGTCCGCGGCGGCCGCTGCTCGTAGCGACTCCAGGCGGCGTGCCTCGGTTCGCACCAGGACGTGGGAGGCCAGATCGCCGAAGGCCGGGCCGCGCCACAGCCCCTCCGCCTCCGCGAAGCGTTCGACGGCCACCTGGGGATCGGTGGCGGCGAACGCGCGGGCCTCCGTGAGCAACGTCTCGAACCGGCAGGCGTCCAGCTCGCAGGCGCCGAGGTCCAGCCGGTAGCCATCCGGCACCGTCACCACCGCGTCGACGTCCGCCGGGACGAGCGTCGCCAACGTGCGTCGCAGCTTGGAGACGTGGCTCCGCAAGGTCTTGTGTGCACCGGGAGGTCGTCGCGTACCCCAGAGGCCGTCGACGAGGCGGTCGGTGGGGACCACGTCGCCCCGGGCCGCCACCAACGCCCCCAGGATCGTGCGTTGCCGGTCGCTCGGGAACCGGGTCCGCCGGGACTCGGTGGCAGCTTCCACGGACCCCAGCACACGTAGCTGCATGTCCGCACCGTACGGAACCGCTCGATCGGAGGGAACAGGCCGTTCGGAGGGACGGGGCCGCGGCCACCCGGGACCTACGGGTCGCCGAGGTACCGCATCGTGGCGGCGACGTCCGCCACCGTACGGACGGTGCCGTGCTCGGCGATGAGGACCTGATCCGCGAGCTCGGCGAGCTCGTCGACGTCGTGGGTGACGAACAGGGTGGGGATGGCGGTCTCGTCGACCAGGGCGCGAACGAGACGTCGAAGTCGGCGCCGCCGCTCGAGGTCCAGCGCGTTGAAGGGTTCGTCGAGCAGCAGGAGCTGCGGCCCACCCGCGAGCGCGCGAGCCAGGGCGACCCGCTGCTTCTGGCCGCCGGAGAGCTGGTGAGGGCGCCGCTCGGCGAAGGGGGTGGCTCCGGTCCGTTCGAGCCAGTTCCAGGCCGCGGCGCGACGGTCTTGGCGGGTCCTGCCGTCGGCGGCGAGTGCCACGTTCGCCACGACGGTGCGGTGAGGGAGCAGGTAGGGCTGCTGGAACACCATGCCGATGTCCCGCTCGTGGACGGGCAGTGAGGTCCGCTCCGAGCGGTCGACGAAGGCGCGGTCGGCGAGGGTGATACGTCCCTCCGTCGGCTGGTCCAGGCCGGCGATGAGCCGCAGCAGACGGGTCTTGCCCGCGCCCGAGGGTCCGAACAGGACGGTCAACCCGGGTGGGAGCTCGAACCGTGCGTCGAGGTGGAACTCTCCGACGCGGGCGCGGACGTCGACACGAAGGCTCACAGGGCGGTCCGCTCGAGACGGCGTACGACGAGCAGCACCACGATCGCCACGGTGGACAGCACCGCCGCGAGGACGCCGGCGGTGGCGTAGTCGAAGGCCTGGACCCGGTCGTACACGGCGATGGGCATGGTCTGGGTGCGCCCCGGGATGTTGCCGGCGACCATGAGCGTGGTACCGAAGTCGCCCAGGGCCCGGGCGAACGCGAGCGAGACCCCGGCGATGATCCCACGGGCGGCCAGGGGCAGGGTGACGACGAACGCGAGGCGGGTGCCGTGCAGCCCCGCAACGCGGGCGGCTTCCTCGTAGCCGGCGTCGATGGCGCTGATCGCCGCGGTGGCGGTCCTCAGGCAGTACGGCAGGCTGGCCACCGCGGCGGCGAGCACGGCCGCTTGCCAGGTGAACACGAGCTGCTGTCCGAACACCGCCTCGTAGGTCCGGCCGATGGGGGAGTTGCGACCGATCGTCACGAGCAGGTAGTAGCCGAGCACCGTCGGGGGCAACACGATCGGCAGGCTGGCGATCGCCTCGATCAGGCCTCGCCCGGGGAACCGGAACCGGGAAAGCGCGTACGCGCCCGCGACACCGACCAACGTGGTCACCAGCGTGGCGAGGGTGGCGACCCGCAGCGACAGCAGCAGCGGGAACCAATCGACGTCGCTCATCGGTCGGGCATCTCCTCACCGGGGAGCAGCAACCCGAACCGACGCATGACCTGGCGGCCGTCCTCGGAGTTGACGTGTTCGACGAACTCGTTGGCGAGAGCGGCACGGTCGGGATCCTCGGCGGTGACCACCAGATCCTGTTGCAACGGTTCGTGGAGGTCCTCGTCGAGCAGCGTCCAAGCGCCGTCCCCGGCCTCGTCCGCGGCGATGGCGAGCGAGAGGGCGACGATGGCCGCGTCGGCGTTGCCCGTCGCGGCGAGGCGTTGGGCGTCGGAGACGTTCTGGCCGTACACGAGCGCGGGTTCGACGGCGTCCCAGATCCCGGCGGTCCGCAGTGCCTGCTCGGCGGCTGCCCCGTACGGGGCGTGTTCGGGGTTGGCGATCGCGATGATCTCGACCTCGTCGTCGGCAGCCACGTCGTCGAGGTCCTGCCAGTCGCGCCAGGCGTCATCGGGTGCCCAGACCGTGATGCGCCCGAAGGCGTAGGTGCTCTGGGTGCGAGGGTCCCCGACCCCGGCGTCCAGCACCTGTTCGACGAACGCCACGTCGGCCGAGGCGTACAGGTCCATCGGGGCGCCCTCGATCAGCTGTTGGGCGAGGTGCCCGGACGAACCGAAGTTGAACACCACCTCCTCGCCGCTGGCCTCCTCGAACCGTTCGCCCAGGACCGCGAAAGCCGGCTCGAGGTCGGCCGCCCCGGCGATCAGCAGGGGCTCGTCCGCGGTCACGGCCTGCGCGTTGGACCCACAGGCGGCCACCAGGAGCGCGAGACCGGCGACCGCGACGCCGGCTCGGGTGGAGCGACCACGGGGGTTCATGCCGCGAGCTCCGTCCCGGTGTCGGTCAGGTCGTAGCCGCCGATCGCCGCGAGCCTTCGATGGACGCGTTCCCCCGTCAGCTCCTCGATGAAGGCACCGATCAGCGCGTTGTCCGCGTGGGCCTCCGAGACCCAGAGATGCGAGAGATGTTCCTCCAGCGGATGGAACGCCAGACCGATGGCCAGCGCGGCCGGCTCGATCGTGACCGCGACCATGCGATCGGTCGCGGCACGCCAGGCCGCCTCCGCGTGTCCGCTGACGCGCGGTCCGTCGACGGCTCCGTCCGCACCGTCCCCGCTGCTGCGGGCCCGCTCGAAGGCGGCCTGACTGCCGGCCCCGGTCTCGCGCTGCACGACGGGTACCCGGCCGGCCAGCGCATCGTCGACCCAGCCGCCGGCCAGATCGGCGGGGGCGGCCAGGCCCACCTGCCATCGGGCGACGTGCCAGCGTCGCACCGCCACCGTCGGATCCGCCTGGCGGCCGGCAGGCCCGTGGACCATCACCGCGTGGGCGCGCCCGGCGGCGAGCACGTCGACGGCTGCAGCGCTCGAGGTCGCCACGGACACCACGCGCGACCCGGTCGTCGTCTCCAGCAGGCGCGAAGCCAGGCCGATGATGGGATCGCACCCCGCCACGATCACGGCCGGCCGCTCCACGTCGAACACCTGGACGGATCCCCGTTGGACCTGCGCGTCCGCGGTCGCCCAGGCCTCCCCGGAACCGGCCGCCGGCACGCACACGAGCCGGTCACCGACCCGCCCGATCCGTACCAGGGCACCCTCGGCCGGCTCGGCGAGGACCCCCTCGACCTCGCGGACCTCCGGCGCGAGCAGCTCCTCGACCGTGGTGGACAGAGCGGTCGCGAGCCGGACCGCGGCATCGACGCGGGGGAGGTGCCGATCGGCTTCGACCGCTCCGACCAGCTGCCGACTCACGCCGGCGAGCTCCGCCAGCTGGACCTGCGTCAACCCCCGCTGCAGGCGCAAGCCACGGACCCGGTCCCCGAGCATCCCGCTCCTTCGACCCCCCTCGGCGGGGACTCCCGTTGTTGCCAGGAACCTAGCATCGAGCATGCTTCACTGTCATCCCGTGGACCGCTGACACCGTGGCCGTCGTGAGCGAAGCTGGGAGCAGTGCCCGTCGACCCGCGGGAGGTGAGCGGTGACCACATCCCCGGTCGAGGCCCTCGAACGACGCTCGGGGTACGCGCTGGTGGGTGCCTTCGCGTTCGGGGACTCGCCCGAGCTCGCGGACGAGCTGCTGGCCTTCGTCGAGCGGGGCACCAAGCGGGCGACGGCCGGGTCGCTCGAGCCCGACGCCACGGACGAGCACCCGCCCGAACCGGGCCAGCGGTGGGGCCTGCTGGACGGGCGCGGGGTCGGGCGGTTCGTCATGCAGACCACGGAGGTGCGCCTCGGCCGGTTGGACTCGGTGGATCCGGCCTTCGCGTGGGACGAGGGTGAGTACGACCGGACCTACGAGGACTGGTTGGAGGGCCATCGCCGCTTCTTCTCGCGGCAGGGTGTCGCCGACCCCGACGGGCTGGAGGTCGCCTTCGAGCGCTTCCGCATCGTGTGGCCGGTGGAGGACGTCCCGGTCTGGTTGAGCGACGGTGTGCGCGAGATCGCGGTCGCCGATCGTCCGTGGGTCACGAGGCTGTTACGGGACCGGCACGGCCCGGGCCGCTCGGTCGGGGGTGAGCTCGTGGATCCCACCCGCCTCCCGGGTCTCGTCGCGGAGCGGGCAGGTGTGCCGTGCGGGGTGCTGACGTTCCGTCCCCGCCCCGGTGGTCTCACCGACGTCGTGACCGTCGACGTCGTCCACCCCACCGACGACGTGCGGACGGCTCTGCGTACCGCGATCGAACACCTCGCGGAGCAGGCGGGTTGGACGGGCCTGCGCAGCCGGTAGGTCGCGCACGGTCAGCGTCGTTCGGCCCGTTCGATGCTCGTCAGCCCGAACCCGATCACCTCGGCGACGTCCGTGACCGCCGCCGCCCGTTGCTCGGCCTGCTCCCGCTCGGTGGTGGACAGTCGACGTCGCACGGAGGTCACGGCGGTGCGCAGGCGCTCGGCCTCGGGCCCGTAGCTGGGACGCGACGCGAGCCGCTCCGAGGCCGTGTACAGGGTCAGCGCGTCGGTGTCCGCTCCGGTGCGGGAGAGCAGGACCACGAGGTTGCGCAGGGTGGTGATGGCCATGCCATCCGCACCGGTCTCGCTCCAGATCCCCAGCGCTGCCCGGTAGCGGACGAACGCCTCCGCGGGATCGCCGTACCGACCGCGGAGCGCCACGTCGGCGGTCCGGGCGATCGCCTCGAAGAACGGTGCGCGGGCACGCGATGCGGTGGTCACGGCCGTCTCGAAGGCTTCCAGGGCCTGGTCGGGGTCGACCTCGAAGAGAGCCTCACCGAGGGCGTAGGCCGCGAGCGAGGCAGCGGTCGGGGCCCCGGCGGTCCGAGCCAGTTCGCTGGCCTCCCGGGCGAGGAGCGTGGCCCGCGACCGATCGCCGTGGAAGCCCACGGCGATCGACAGGCCCGAGACCATGTACGAGGTGAGGCCGATGTGCTCGCAGCGGCGGGCCAGCTCGACCCCCCGCTCGTAGACGGCGACCGCTGCCGCGAGCTCGCCGCGTGCCACGTGGAGGTCGGCGAGCGTCTCCGCCAGCGTGACCCTGCTCCAGGGATCGGCGGCTCGGTCGTCGAGCCGGTCGACGTAGAGGCGTGTGCGTCGCACGGCCTCGTCGATGTCGTCGTGCCACACCGCCGCGGGGACGCTGGCGGCGATGGCACGCAGCCGCTCGTCCTGGTCGAGGTCCGCCGCATCACCCTCGACGAGGTGGCCACCCCAGGCCAGCACGTCCCCCCGGCCCTGGGCGTAGGCGAAGCGGTGGAGACGCCCGGTCATCCGTGCGACCGTGGCGAGATCGCCCTCGCTGACGGCCCGGCCGTGGACCGCCCTGAGATCGGGAAGGGCCTCCTCCAGCTCGGAGATCACCGCGACCTCCCCCGGTCCCGTGAGCTCCGCATCCGCACGGTCGGTGAGCGCCAGGACGAGCGCGCGGTGCCGGGTCGACGTCGCCTGCGCCTCCCGACCCTCGCCCATCCGTTCCCTGCCGAACCAGCGCAGGGGCTCGAGCAGCCGGTACCGGCCCGCTCCGACACGCGTCAGCATGGACGTCTCGACCAGGCGAGCGACCGCGTCGACGACGTCGGAGGACGAGAGGCCCTCTCCTGCGCAGACCCGTTCCGCGTCGGCGAGGCGGAAGCTGGAGGCGAACACCGAGGCTCGTCGGAACACCGCTCGGTCCCGGTCCGAGAGCAGGTCGTAGGACCACGAGATCACGTTGGCCAGCGTCCGGTGGCGTTCGCCGTGCCGGCGACGCGAGCCGCTGAGCAGACCGACGTGTCGATCGAGGCGAGCGAGGAGTTCCTCGATCGGCACGGTCGCCGCCCGCGCGGCGGCGAGCTCGATCGCGAGGGGCAGCCCGTCGACGGCAGCCGCGACCTCGGCCGCTTGCGCCGCCGTCGCGGCGTCCCCACCGGTGTCCGTCAGGCGCTCCTGGAACAGCCGAACCGCGGGGTCCTCGTCGGACGCGCTCCGGGGGTACGGCACCTGGAACGGTGGCACGTGGACGACCTGCTCGCCGGCCACGTCCAGGCGCTCGCGACTGGTCGCCAGGATCCGGGTCCGGTCGTCGCTCGCGAGTGCGAGCTCGACGATCTCCGCCACGCGGTCGAGCACGTGCTCGCAGTTGTCGAGCACCGCCAGGCCCTGGAAGCGTGCCAGCGCGGTTGCAGCCGTGTCGGCCGCGGTACGGTCCGGTGACGTGAGTCCCAGACATTCGATGAGGAGGGGGGCCACGTCCGCGGGGTCGGTCGCCGTGGCGAGGTCCACCCATGCGACACCGAGCTCGGACGTGCGGGAACGCTCCTGCGCCACGACGGTGGCCAGACGCGTCTTCCCGACACCGCCGGGCCCCACGAGCGTCACGAGCCGGGTCGCCGCCAGCGC
>SKTG01000026.1 GCA_007118045.1 Nitriliruptoraceae bacterium | reverse complement strand
GGTCTGTGCGCCACCCCGTCCGCGGCCGCCACGCCCGCCACGCCCGCGTCGACCACGACGCCGGCGACGGCGGCCGTCGCCGGACGAAGCGGCGTCGGCCGAGCCGTCGGCTCGCTCACGCGGCTCGTCGTTCGGTCGGGACTGGTCGTCGGTGCCTTGAGGTTCCTGCTTGTCGGTCACGTGGGAGCTCGCTCGTGGTCAGGCGGCCTCCGCGGCGACGTCGAGGACCAGCGGTTCGACCTCGCCACTGAGGGCTTCACGCAGGCCGTCGGGGACGTGCTCACCCTGCGCCACGCGCCTCACGGCGTTGGGCGGGGCGACGTCCTCGCGCGACAGGGCGGCGTGGAGGTCGGTCGGTCTCACGGTGGGGCCGTCGTTGCGGAGTACCGCTCGGAGGACGGTGTGTGCATCCGGACCATCCGGTCCGGGACGTGTCGCCGGCGCGAGCGCGAGCACAGCGGGGCGTACGTCGACGACCCGGTCACCGTCGGGACGGTGCCGGATCACCTCCGCACGGTCCGCCGCTTGCAGCTCGCCGCAGCGCTCGGCCAGGAGCTCGGTGAGTTCGACCGCATCGGTCGCGGGCCACGCGAGCTCCCAGAGGGTCGCCCGCAGCATCTTCGCCAGCTTCGGCGCGCCGTCAGGGACCTCCAGGTAGGTGGTGACGTCCATCCCCGCTGGCAGCGTGGCGGACAACGCGCCGAGATCCGGTTCCGGATCGATCGGCGCGGCGAAGGTGAGTTCCGCGTACTCGCCGGTGGAGGACACTCCGACCGGGAGGGCGTCCGGGAAGGACACCTTCGCGTGCGGCGTGAAACCCTCGGAGTACGCGATCGGCAGATCGGCCCGGCGCAACGCCCGCTCCCAGACCGAGGTCAGGTCGCGCGCCGAGACGAAGCGCGTGCGACCCTCCTTGGTCCACCGGATGCGGTAGCGCTGCACCGTCGCTCTCCTCCGCTGCTCTGTGTCGTGCCGGGTCTGCTCGTACCGGCCGCCCGGGGTCCGGGTCCGGGGACGCGGTGGTCGTGTTCAGGTGTCGGCACCGGAGGCGTAGCGCTCCGGTGTGCTCGGCAGGGCGTCGCTCCCGCCCAGCCCGGTGGGCAGGATGGGGAGCTGGAAGCCGCCGGTGTACCCGGTGTCGTGCTCGATCGAGAGGCCCGGGCACACCCCGCAGTCGTAGCAGGGTGACCACCGGCAGTCGTCGAGCTGCTGATCGCGGTTGGCATCCTGCCAGTCCTGCCACAGCCAGGCCTTGTCCAGCCCGCTGTCCAGGTGGTCCCAGGGCAACGCCTCGCGCTCGTCGCGTTCCCGGTACGAGAACCAGTCGAGGTCGACGCCCGTGTCGCTCAGTGCGCGCCGCCACGTCTCCAGGGTGGGCATCTCGTGCCAGCCGTCGAACCGGGCACCCAGCTGCCATGCCCGCTCCACGGCGGGCGCGACACGTCGGTCGCCCCGTGCGAGCAGGCCCTCGATGACCCCTTCCTCCGGGTCGTTGGTCCGCAGCTTCAGACCTGCGTGGTCCTTGATCGAGTGCCGGATCAGGGAGAGCTTGCGCCGGATCTCCTCCGGCGGGTCCTGAGCGGCCCACTGGAACGGCGTGTGCGGCTTCGGGACGAAACCACCCACGGAGATCGTGACCTTGTTGCCCTTGCCGTACCTCCGGGCGATGCCGTAGGTCGCGATGCCCAGGTCGGCGATGGCCAGCACGTCCTCGTCGCGCTCCGTCGGGAGCCCGATCATGAAGTAGAGCTTGATGTGGCGCCAGCCCTCGGAGAACGCGGTCTCCGCCGTGCGCAGCAGATCGTCCTCGGAGACCATCTTGTTGATCACCGCGCGCATGCGTTCGCTGCCGGCCTCGGGCGCGAAGGTCAGCCCGGAGCGACGTCCGTTGCGGGTCAGCTCGTTCGAGAGGGTGACGTTGAAGGCGTCGACACGGGTGGAGGGCAGCGACAACGAGGTGGTGGTCCCCTCGTAGCAGTCCGCCAGGTCGCGGGCGATCGGGGCGATCGAGGAGTGGTCGGCCGACGACAGGCTCAGCAGGCCGACCTCGTTGAAGCCGGTGTCCTCGACGCCCTCCTCGACGAGCTCGCGGATCGTCTCCGGCCGCCGCTCGCGTACGGGCCGCGTGATCATCCCGGCCTGGCAGAAGCGGCAGCCCCGGGTGCAGCCGCGGAAGATCTCCACGCTGAAGCGCTCGTGCACCGTCTCGGTCATCGGCACGATCTGCTTGCGCGGGTACCGCCACTCCTCGAGGTCCTGGATCGTGCGCTTGGGGATCATCGCCGGCACGCCGGTCTCGGTGGCCACGGTGCGGCGGAGGCGGCCGTCGTCGAGGTAGCGCGGCTCGTAGAAGGCCGGGACGTAGACCCCCTCGACGTCGGCCAGGGCGCGGAGCAGCTCGTGCCGGGCGTGGCCGTCGGCGAGCGAGGCGAGCTCGCCGCCGGGTTCCCGTGCGTGCTTGAAGGCCCGGACCACGTCGTCGACGTCCAGCGTCACCTGCTCGCCGTCACCCATCACGGCCGCGTCGATGAACGGCGCGAGCGGCTCCGGGTTGAAGGCCGCGTGGCCGCCGACCAGCACCAGGGGGTCGTGCACCGTGCGCTCCGCCGTCCGGTGGGATACCCCACCGAGGTCGAGCAGGTTGAGCAGGTTGGTGTGGCCGAGCTCGTGGGGGAGGGTGACGCCGAAGACGTCGAAGGCCCACAGCGGGCGGTGCGCCTCCAACGAGAAGGTCGGGATGCCCCGTTCCCGCATCAGCTCCTCGAGGTCGACCCAGGGTGCGTAGGCCCGCTCGGCGAGCGCCGTCTCCCGCTCCCCCAGGATCTCGTAGAGGATCTGGATGCCCTGGTTGGGCTGGCCGACCTCGTAGGTGTCCGGGTAGCACAGCAACCAGCGGGTGTCGGCGGCCTGCCAGTCCGTCACGCGCTGGTTGTGCTCGCCTCCGACGTACTGCGCCGGCTTGCGCACCTGCGGCAGCAGCGGCTCCAGGCTCGACCAGTAGGAGGGTGCCGGGCTCGCCACGGGACCCGGGCGCCGGATCGCGTCCCGTTCGCGCCCCACCGCACGTGGCGGGCTGGTCGGGGTCGTCGCACTGCCGAGCAAGGGCGCCTCCGAGGGGCCGCGGACGGGGCATGTGGCGAGCGCGTCTGGGGCGCCATCGGCGCATCGCACCTCGCCGCCGACCGGTCCGCGTCCGGTGGCGGGGCGGGTGGACACCGCCCCGGTTCGCACGTCGGTCGAGGCTACCAGCCAGCGGTCACCTCGCTCCGGCGTGTGAGAGCGGGCTCAGGAGGCTTCAGAAGCGGCGCATGTGCACGTTGAGCAGCAGCCCCACCATGGCGAACCACACGATGAGCGAGGTGCCGCCGTAGCTGATGAAGGGCAGCGGGAGGCCGGTCACGGGCATGATGCCGACCGTCATCCCGACGTTGACGAAGACCTGGAGCGTGAGGACGGCGACGACGCCGCTGGCCACCAGCGTGCCGAACAGGTCCTTCGACAGGATCGCGATCCGCAGCCCGCGCCAGACCAGGATCAGGAACAGCCCGAGCACCAGGCTGGCACCGAGGAACCCGAGCTCCTCGGCGATCACGGTGAAGACGAAGTCGGTGTGGTTCTCCGGCACGTAGGACAGCGAGGTCTGGGTGCCCTCGAGCAGGCCCTTGCCGGCGAACTGCCCCGAACCGACGGCGATCAGCGACTGTCGGGTCTGGAACGCGGCCGTCTGCGCGGCCGAGGCGTCGCCGGCGTTGACGAACGCCGTGAGCCGGCTGAGCTGGTAGGCCTCGATCAGGCCCGCCTGGAAGGCCGCAACGATGGCGCCGACACCGGCGGCCAGCAGGCCGACGAGGTAGCGGACCTGGACCCCACCGATCAGGAAGAGCACGGCCGTGAGCCAGATGAACACCACCGAGGTCCCGAGGTCGGGCTGGAGGAAGACCAGCCCGGTGGGCACCAGGGTGATCGCGAGGCTCAGCGTGATGAAGCCGATGTGGGGCTTGCCCTGGGACTCGTGCAGGATCGCCGCGATCGAGACGAGCACGGCCAGCTTGACCAGCTCGGACGGTTGCAGCTGGAACCCGCCCAGCACCAACCACCGCTGGGAGCCGTTGATCTCCGTTCCGAGCGGGGTCAGGGTCAGCACGAGCAGCACCAGCCCGATGGCGTAGAGCACGGGGGCGTAGGTGCGGATGTGCCGGTAGTCCACGACGGCCGCGACGACCATGGCCACGATGCCGATGATCATGGCGATCAGCTGACGGGTCACGTACAGCGTCGTCGGCAGGTCCTGCGAGCTCAGGGCCACGTGCTTCGCGCTGTAGATCGCGACCAGCCCGATGCCCGTCAGCGCGAGCGCGGTGAGCACGAGGACGGGGTCGAGGTGCCGCACCGGCGCGTACGCCGACTGCCACCGGGTCTGTACCCGGTCGCGCATCATGCGTTGTTCGCGGTCCTGTCCGTACCCGAGGTCCATCAGTCCAGGATCTCCTCACCGGCTTCGAACTCGGCGTCGTCGGCGTCGACGATCCCGAAGTGGTGCTCCATGATGTTGCGCACGATCGGCGCGGCGGTCTGCGAGCCGCCACCGCCCTGCTCGACGTTGACCGCCACCACGATCTCGGGCTCGTCGGCCGGGGCGTACGCGGCGAACCAGGCGTAGGGCACGCGCGGGGGCGACTCGGCGGTCCCGGTCTTGCCGGCCACCGGGATCTCGTCGAGCGGGAAGCCCGAGAACGCGCTCGAGCCGGTCCCGTCCGACTCCATCAGCACCCGCTCGAGTCCCTCGCGGATCGCCGCCGTCGTCTCCTCGTCGAGGCCCAGCTCGCCGAGCGGCTCGGGTTCGATCTCACGCACGACCTCACCGTCGGGGGAGACCACCTGCGACCCGACGTGGGGTCGCATGAGCACGCCGTCGTTGGCGACCGCCTGGTACGAGGCCGCGACCTGCAGCGGGGTGGCCATGACGTCCCCCTGACCGATCGACGAGTTCACCGCGTCCCCACCGCGCCAGACGCCACCGAACTGACACAGGTCCGACAGCAGCTCCTCCTCGAGGGAACCCTGCTCGGCGGCCTCGGCCTGGCTGCAGTACCGGTCGCGGCTCTCGAGCCAGTACTCCTCGCGCCACTGCCGGCCGGGGACCCGACCGGGCGACTCCGACGGGAGGTCGACGTCGAGGGTACGACCGAAGCCGAACCGCTGGCCGACCTCGGTGAGTGCCTCCTCGGACCCGTCGTCGGCGTTCTCGCGCACCCAGTTCTCGTAGGCGAGCGCGTAGAAGTAGGTGTCACAGGAACGCTTCAGCGCATCGGAGAGGTCCATCGGGCCCTCGTTCACGCCCCGGTTCCAGTTGCGGAACGTGTTGCCTCCCAGCTCGAACTGCGCGTCGCAGTCGCGCGTCCCGCGCGGGCCGATCACTCCCGCCTCGACCATCGCCGCACCGGAGGCGTGTTTGAACACCGAGCCCGGGGGGTAGGAACCGGTCAGCGCCCGGTTCACCAGCGGCCGCTCGCTCTCCGGGTCCTGCAGGAACTCGAAGTAGTCGGGGCCGACGCCGCCGACGAACTCCCGCGGGTCGTAGTCCGGCCACGAGGCCATAGCGAGGATCGCGCCCGACCTCGCGTCGAGCACCACGGCGGAGCCGGCGGTCGAGGGCAGCAGCTGCCCGTCGTCGCGCTCGATGCTGCGGCTGGCCTCGATGCCGTCCGCCAGCAGCCGCTCGGTCGCTTCCTGCAGCTCGCTGTCGATGGTGGTCCGCAGGTCGTTGCCGGGGACGGGCGGCCGGTCGGACTGCACGTCCAGCACGTGCTCGCGCGCGTTGACCACGAGCAGCCGGCGCCCGGCCGCGCCCCGCAGGTCGGCCTCGTAGCTCTGCTCCAGCCCGCTGCGTCCGATCAGGTCGCCGCCGAGGTAGTCGGTGTACTCCGGGTCGAGCAGCTCGTCCTGGGAGATCTCGCCGACGTAGCCGACCACGTGCGAGGCGAGCGTGCCCTGCGGGTACTCACGGACCGGCAGGCTCTCGGTCTCCACCCCGAAGAACAGCTCCTGCTGCTCCCGGATCGTGAAGACGAGCTCGGGGGGCACGTCGATCTCGATCGGGACGGCCCGGAATGGGCTGCGGCGCTGGCTCCCGAGCCGATCGATGACCTCCGCCGTGTCGAGCTCGAGCAGCTCGGCGATCCGCTCGATCACACGCTCGGCCTCCGCGTCGCGCGGCGCGCCGTCGCTGCCGAGCAGGGCCTGGCGGTCCGCGCTGATCGTCAACGCCGGACGGTTGCGCACCAGCTCCTCGCCGTCCGACGAGAGGATGGCGCCACGGGGCGCCTCGCTGACGACGGTGCGCAACCGGTTGCTGTCCGCCAGCTCGACGAACCGGTCACCAGCGAGGACCTGGAGGAACCACAGCCGGGCGAACAGCGCGACGAAGAGGGCGATGGCGAGGACGGCGAGGAAGGTCAGCCGCAGGATCGGTGAGGAGTCCGACGAGGCCATAGGCGTCGTTCAGCTCGCTTTCCCCCGTCGAACGAACGGATCGTGTGTGTGATGACGCCGGCCACCGCGACGGTACCACCGCCGGACCGCCGTCCCGGGAGGTCACTCCCGTGACGGGGCCCCGGTCAGGGGGAAGCGGCCAGCGAGTCGGCCCACGACCGCGTAGGCGAGCGGCGCCAGCAGCGTGTTGTAGAGACCGACGGAGAGCGCGGCACGCACCAGCAGCCCGGTCGTGGTGGGCTCGTCGGCCAGGAGCGAGGTCAGGAGCCCGTACCCGGCGGTACCGAGCGCTCCGGTCGCGAAGGCCAGCAGGAGCGGCGCCGTGACCGAGTCCGTGGCCAGATAGGGGCGGGCGAGCCCGATGACGTGACCGAGGCTCGCGTAGACCACGATCGACAGCCCGACCGGGGCCTGACTGACGAGCAGGTCGACCAGCAGCCCCGCCGCCGCACCGACCCGCGCGCCGGCCATGGACCCGTCGTGGAGCGCGACGGCGATCACGATCAGCAGCAGCAGGTCCGGTCGGAAACCGAACAGGGTCACCGCGGGGAACAGGGCGGTCTGCAGGACCAGCGCGGTCACCAGCAACAGGGCGACGACCAGCGTCCGCGCGATCACGGCTCCTCACCCGCGTTCCCGTCGGGCTCGCCGTCGTCGGGATCCTCCCCGTCGCCCTCGTCGTCCGCGTCCTCCCCGTCGCCCTCGTCGTCCTCGTCTGGCCCGTCGCCCTCGTCGTCCTCGTCTGGCCCGTCGTCCTCGTCCGTCTCCGCCCCGTCGTCCGGGTCGGCTCCCGGGCGGCGCACGTCGAGCCCCTCCGTGCCCTCGAACGGTGGCAGCTCGTCGACCGCCGTGCTGCGCAGGACCAGGACGTGATCGAGCCGGGTGAAGTCGACGAACGGGCTCACGTCCACCTCGCGCGACAGACCGGCGTCGCCTTCACCCACCTCCCGGACGGTGCCGACGGGGATGCCGGCCGGGAAGACGCCCCCGTCGAAGCTCGAGGTCACGATCTCCTCGCCGACCTCCACCGTCGCGTCGGTGTCGAGCATCGAGAGCAGCATGGGGTCGCCGCCGCGCCCGTCGATGCTGCCGATCTCCCCGGTCGTCGCCGTCCGGGCCGCCGCGGAGAAGTTCGGGTCGATCGCCAACAGGACACGGGCCGCCCCGGGGGTGACCTGGATCACCCGTCCGACGAGGCCGTCACCGTCGATCACGGGCATGTCACGGTCGACGCCGTCGTCGCTGCCCACGTCGATCGTGATGGTCCATTCGAAGTTCGACGGGGCGAGGGCGACCGTCCTCCCGGCGACGGTCTCGAGCTCCGTGCGCTCGCGCATCTCGAGCAGGTCCCGGAGCGCATCGTTCTCACGGGCGAGGTCCCGCATCGAGCTGCGCCGCTGCTCGAGCTCCTCGACCCGCTCGCGCAGCTCCCGGTTCTCCGCCCGGATCGCGAACAGCTCCCTGACACGGTCGGCGACGTCACCCACGGGTGAGAGCAGGATCGTGACGCCGTCCTGCACCGGTCGGAAGACGCTCGTGGCGACCTCGCGCAGGCCCTCGAGCGGCCCCTCGCGCTCACCCCGGAAGTCGAGGGTGACGAGCACCAGGGCGCTGAGCAGGACGACCACGAGCAGGATGCGTGCACGTCGGCGTTGGAACACCCTCACCCACCTCGAGGTCGACCGGGGACGCTAGCCCACCGGTTCGAGCGCGACGTCGCGCGGGAGCTCAGTGGCGCGTGGACGAGACGAGCACCTTCTTGAGGGCCTCGAACTCCTCCAGGCACTTGCCCGAACCGATCACCACGGAGGACAACGGGTTCTCCGTGATGTGGATCGGCATGCCGGACTCGTGCTTGAGCCGCTCGTCCAGGCCCCGCAGCAGGCCGCCGCCACCGGTCAAGACGATCCCCTTGTCCATGATGTCGGCCGCGAGCTCCGGCGGTGTCTTGTCGAGCGTGTTCCTCACGGCGTCGAGGATCGCGTTGACCGGCTCCTCGATCGAACGACGGATCTCGTCGGCGGACACGATGATCGTCTTGGGCAGGCCCGAGACCAGGTCCCGGCCACGGATCTCCGCGTGCGGTTCGTCCGGCAGCGGGAACGCGCTGCCGATCGCCATCTTGATCTCCTCGGCGGTGCGCTCGCCGAGCATCAGCGAGTACTCCTTCTTGATGTAGGAGATGATGGCGTCGTCGAGCTCGTCGCCGCCGATGCGGATCGACTGGCTGGTCACGATGCCACCGAGCGAGATGACGGCCACCTCGGTGGTCCCCCCGCCGATGTCGACCACCATGTTGCCGGCGGGCTCGTGGACGGGGAGCCCGGAGCCGATCGCCGCTGCCATCGGCTCCTCGATGATGTAGGCCGCCCGGGCCCCGGCCTGGATCGTCGCCTCCTCGACGGCCCGCTGCTCCACCCCGGTGATGCCGGAGGGCACGCAGACGACCACGCGAGGCTTGGCGAGGAAACGGCGTTTGTGGACCGCGTGGATGAAGTACCGCAGCATCTTCTCGGTGACGTCGAAATCGGCGATCACCCCGTCCTTCAACGGACGGATGGCCATGATGTGACCGGGCGTGCGCCCGATCATGCGCTTCGCCTCCGCTCCGACCGAGACGATGTGGCCGGTCTTGGTGTTGATCGCGACGACGGAGGGCTCGTTGAGCACGATGCCACGCCCCCGCACGTAGACCAGCGTGTTGGCCGTCCCGAGGTCGATGGCCATGTCGCGGCCCATGAACTGGAGGGAGTTGCCGATGTTCGCTGCCACGTGGGCACCTACCGCCGCTGAGGTCTCGGGAGCGTGGAGCGCCGGGGGCTGACCCGCGTCGCCATGCAACGGGCCGGTCGGTCGCTGACGTTCCGGAGGCGCCGGGGGCGCCGCACCGAGTTCGACCGGAACGCCGGCAAACTACCACCGGGGGGAGGGACCCGCGTGCGCGGCGGCCCCTGGCGGACGGCCCCCGTTCGGGCGCCGGCATCACCTCAGATCGGGCGGAACCCGCTGGGCGGCTCCGCGTCGTCGTGCTTGATCATGACGTGGCGCAACACCGTGTGGGCGTGCACGGCCTCCTGGGAGAGGTCGGAGCCGAACCCCGAGCGGCCCATGCCGCCGTGGGGAGCCTCGGACGCCATCGGGAGATGGTCGTTGACCCAGGCGACCCCGGTGCGGAGACGGTGCGCCACGCGCAGGGCCCGCGCGCCGTCACGGGTCCACACGGAGGCCGCCAGCCCGTAGGGCACGTCGTTGGCGGCGGCGACGGCCGCGTCCTCGCCGTCCACGGGGAGCACGACGAGGACGGGGCCGAAGACCTCCTCCTGGACGACCGGCGCGTCCTGGGCGACGTGGGTGAGCAGGGTCGGCGGGTAGAACCACCCCGGTCCGTCGGGGACCCGTCCCCCGCGCACGACCCGGGCTCCCGCCGCTCGTGCCTGCTCGACGAACGCGTGGACCCGGTCACGGTGGGACGCGGAGATCAGCGGTCCGATGTCGCTTCCCGGGTCGTCCGGGGCGCCGATGCGGATCGGGTCGATCGCGGCGGCGAGCGCGGCGACCAGCTCGTCGTGGAACGGACGCTCGACGTAGACCCTGGTCGCGGCGGTGCAGTCCTGACCGCTGTTGTACATCGCCCCGAGGACGATGGCCCGCGCGGCGTCCCGCGGATCGGCGTCGGCGAACACCAGTGCCGGCGCCTTGCCGCCCAGCTCCAGGTGCAGCCGCTTGACCGTCGGGGCGGCGGCCGTCATCACCGCGCGGCCGGTGGCGGTCGAACCCGTCAGCGAGACCAGGTCGACCCCCGCGTGACCGGCCACCGCCGCACCGAGGTCGTCGTCGCCGGCGAGGGTGGCGAGGACCCCGGAGGGCACCCCGGCGGCCGCCGCCAGCTCCGCGAGCCGCAGGCTGGCCCGTGGGGTCGCGGGCGCCGGCTTGAGCACGACGCTGCACCCCGCCGCCAGGGCGGCTCCGGCCTTCCAGATACCCATCACCAACGGGAAGTTCCACGGGGTGATCGCCCCGACGACACCGGCGGGGACACGCGTGAGCAGCGAGGTGTAGCCCCGCGTCAGCTCCCCCGCGCCCGTACCCGACAGCGACCGCGCCGCGCCGGCGAAGAAGCGCAGGTTGTCGATCGCGAACGGCAGCTCGCCGTCGCGCACGGTGTGGCGCGGCTTGCCGGTGTCGGCCACCTCGAGGTCGGTCAGTTCCTCCGCGTTCGCGGCGACCTCGTCGGCGAGCGCACGGAGGGTCGCGGCTCGCTCGCCCGGCGTCGCCCTGGCCCACGGCCCCTCGAGCTGCGACCGCCTCGCGTCGGTGACGGCGCGGTCCAGCGTCGCCTCGTCGGCCCGGCCCACACGGCCGGAGACGGCCCCGGTCACGGGGTCGATCAGGTCCCGCTCGTCGCCGCCAACCGCCAGCGGTCCGTCACCGAGGACGGCGGCGGGCCAGCTGGTGAGGGATGCCACGGCGGCTCCTCCTGCACGGTCGCGCTGCACGGACGCGAGGTGGCCGGGGCGCTGCGCTCCCGGAGATGCGTCCTTGACGCTACCCGTGCGCTGGAGTAGCCATCGTCGCGCGGGGGCGGCCGGGACGGCCGACGTCGGTGCACGTCGGCGGAGGGGAGCTACACATGACGCGGGCCCACACGATCCTCTTCTGGCCGGAGAGCGCGGCCGGACCGACCAACAACTGCATCGGCATCGGTGACCGGCTCCGGCGTCAGGGGCACCGGGTCGTGTTCGCGGCCGAGAGCTCGTGGGCGGGTCGACTGGACGCGCTCGGTTTCGAGGAGCACCTGGTCGACCTCGCCGAGCCACCCGAGGGGCCGGTCGACGCGGGCCAGTTCTGGAAGGACTTCATCCGCGAGACCGCGCCGGAGTTCCGGCGCCCGACGATCGAGCAGCTGGAGACCGTCACCGCGCCCATCATGCAGGAGCTGATCGACGGGTCGAGGTACGCCCAGGATCGACTGGCGGCGGTGCTCGACGACGTCCATCCGGACGTCGTCGTCGAGGACAACGTGGTGGCCTTCCCCGCGCTGCTCACCACGGGAGCGCACTTCGTCCGGTTGATGTCCTGCAACCCGCTGGAGCTGCGCGATCCGCTGCTGCCGCCGGTCTTCTCCGGCCTGCCGACCACGGACGAGTCGGGCTGGGCGCCGTTCCGCGCGGAGTTCGCCCGCACGCACCGCAGCATGTGGGAGGAGTTCGACGGCTGGGTGCGCGAGCAGGGGGCACCCGGCCTGCCCGAGCTCGAGTTCGTGCACAGCTCGGCGTCGCTCAACCTGTCCCTGTACCCCCAGATCGCGGCCTACCAACGCTCCACGGCCCTCGCACCGAGCTGGCAGGGCCTCGACTCCTCGGTGCGCGAGACCGACGAGCCCTTCGAGCTGCCTCCCGAGGTCGCCGACGGCGACGGCGCCCTGCTCTACCTCAGCCTCGGGTCGCTGGGATCGGCCGACGTCGAGCTGATGCAGCGGCTCGTCGATGCGCTCGCGGAGAGCGGCCACCGGGTGATCGTCTCCAAGGGTCCGCGGCACGAGGAGATCGTGTTGCACGACCGGATGTGGGGCGCCGAGACCGTGCCGCAGACCAACGTGCTGCCGCACGTCGATCTGGTGATCACCCACGGCGGCAACAACACGGTCACGGAGACGCTGCACTTCGGCAAGCCGATGGTGGTCCTACCCCTGTTCTGGGACCAGTACGACAACGCGCAGCGGATGGCCGAGATCGGTGCCGGCCTCCGGCTGGAGACCTACGGTTGGGACCAGGCGACGTTGCTCGACGGCATCGAGCGCCTGCTGGCCGACCACACCATGCGACAGCGACTCGAGCTGGATGGTCGACGCATCCGCTCGATCGACGGCGTCGGCGTCGCTGCCGCGCGCATCGCCGCGGCCGCCGCCGTGGACCCGCCACCCGACCCGGTCGCTCACACGTGACCGCGACGCGCGAGGCTGACCCACGCCCGGCCACCGATCACGAGGTGATCGAGCAGCTCGACCCCGATCAGCTCACCGGCACGGACCAGACGGCGGGTGACCAGCTCGTCGTCGCGTGAGGGCTCCGGGTCGCCGCTGGGGTGGTTGTGCGCGAGCACCAGCGCCGCCGCGTTGGCCAGGAGCGCGTCCCGGAACACCTCACGTGGTGCCATGAAGGTGTGGTCCAGGCTGCCGACGCTGACCGTGACCAGCTCGAGCAGCCGGTGCTTGGTGTCGAGCAACGCCGCGACGCACCGTTCGCGGTCAGCGCCGGCCAAGCGTGGCACCAGCACTTCCGCCGCCCGTTCCGGCGCGGTCACCTCCGGCCGGTCGTCGGACGCGGAGGCGGGCGACGCGGCGCGGTCGCAGGCGACGCAGGCCCCGGACACCTCGGCGGTCCCCCGGCCGGGACCCCGTCTCCAGGGGGATCCGACCGCGACCTCACCCCGCTCTCCGGGGGAACGGACGGGGGTGGACGGTGCCACGGGGCCTCCTCGGCTCGACGTCGGCACCAGCCTGCCGGGCCGCCGACCCGGTGGGCCGCCGCATCGTTCGCGGGCTGTGGACGACGAGCCGCGGGCGTCGGAGCCCTACGGCGTGTCCGTGAAGAACAGCCCGAGCTCACGCTCGGCGGACTCGGGCGAGTCGGAGCCGTGCACGATGTTCTCCCCGATCTCGGTGGCGAAGTCACCCCGGATCGAACCGGGGGCCGCGTCGAGCGGGTTCGTCGCGCCCATCAGCGTCCGCATGCCCGCGATCGCGTCCTCGCCGACGACCCGCATCGCGACCAGCGGCCCCGAGGTGATGAACTCGACCAGGTCACCGAAGAAGGGTTTGTCGCGGTGTTCGCCGTAGTGGTCCTCGGCCGTCTCGCGCGCGAGCGTCATCAGCCGGAGGTCGGCGAGGCGGTAGCCCTTGCGCTCGATGCGCCCGATGACCTCGCCCACGAGGCCACGGGCCACGCCATCGGGCTTGACCAGGATCAGGGTCTGTTCGGTGGCCACGCGCGCTCCTTCGGGGTCGGCGGTCGCTGCTCGGACGCAGCTCGGGCGCTGCTCGGGGTGAGCCGGCGCGGGAGCCTGCCGGCTGCGCCGCGGCGCGGCAAACCGCCGTCGCCGCACCGCGCACCGTCGGGCTGCTCGGTTCAGTCGTCCCGGAGGTCCTCGACGGCATCCCGGAACGCGGCCTCGTCGTCGAGGAGGGTGGCGAGCTCGTCGGCCTCCGCCTGCCCGAGTGGCTCGGGCTCGTCGTCGGGCTCGAGCACGACCTCCTCCTCGGCCTCGGCGCTCATCGGGAGGTAGCGGTCACGCGCGGCACCGACGGTGTGCAGGGAGCCCGTCACCAGCACGCCATCACCCTCCCGCGCCACCGACTCGGCCAGGTGCAGCGCGCTCGTGAGGTCGGTCGCGGTCTCCACGACCACCCCGGTGTCCCCCCAGACCGCCAACGCCGCCGACCGCATCCGCTGTAGCGACGCCGCCCTCGGCGAGGGCGCCCGCGTGACGACCACGTGCGAGGCGACGGGGGCGAAGGCGGTCAGGATCGCCTCCACGTCCTTGTCCTCGAGGCACGCCGCCACGAGCACCAGCTCGCGGAAGCCGAACGACTCGTCGAGCGCCGCAGCGGCCGCACGGGCGCCGTGGGGGTTGTGCGCCCCGTCGAGGACGACCGTGGGTTCGCGGTGCACGATCTCGAGCCGCCCGGCGACCTGGACGGCGCCGAGACCGTGGCGGACCACGTCGTCGTCCATCGCCTCGAAGGCCGCGTCGGTCAGCGCGGCGAAGGCGGCGAGTGCCAGCGCGGCGTTCTCGGCCTGGTGCTCGCCGAACAGCGGCAGGAGGACGTCGTCGATGACCCGATCGCCCAGACGCAGGCTCAGCAGCTGGCCACCGACCGCGACCGCACGGTCGACGACCTCGACGTCGTCGCCGTAGCTCCAGAGCGTGCCACCGGCGGCCTCCACGGCCTCGGCGATCAGGGCGTACACCTCCGGGGCCTGGCGGGCGGTGACGACCCGGGCGCCGGGCTTGATGATGCCGACCTTCTCCCTCGCGACCACCTCCGGGGTGGCCCCGAGCTCCGGGTGGTCGACGTCGATCGTGTTGAGCACCGCCACGTCGCCACGCACGAGGTTCGTCGCGTCCCAGGCGCCGCCCATGCCGACCTCGAAGACCCCGACGTCGACCGGCAGGTCGGCGAACCACCACTGGCCCATCGCCGTCAGCAGCTCGAAGAAGGTGACGCGATCGGCGTCCTCGCCCGCTCGATCGATCGCGGCGCGATCCACCAGCTCGGCGAGCGGCGCCACCTCGTCGTGGACCTGCGCGAAGGCGCGCGGCCCGATCGGTCGACCCGCGACGCCGAGCCGTTCGCGCACGCTCTGCAGGTGCGGGGAGGTGTAGGTCCCGGCCGTCAGGCCGGCCGCGGAGCACAGCGCCCCGACCATGCGGACCACCGAGCCCTTGCCGTTCGTGCCCGTGACGTGCACCGACGGGTAGGCGAGTTGCGGGTCGCCGAGCAGCTCGCAGAGCCGGGTGATCCGATCGAGATCGGGCACCATCCGGCCGGGGCCTCTGGCCGTCAGCTGCGTGTAGGCGCGCTCGAACGCCTCGGTTGCCTCGGACGACACGGAGATCCTTCGCCTGACGTGGGCGGCGAGGCTACCCCCGCTCCAGGAGGGTCCGGCCGGTCGCTCAGCCAGTCGCGACCTCGTCGCGCGCGGCGCGACGGGCCTGACGGGCCGCGCGCTTCTCCTCGAAGCGGGTCGCCGTGGCGTCGAGCTGGGTCAAGAACTCCGCGAGCTCCTCCCGACGTCGTTCCGCGTGCTCGTCGAGACCCTCGAGCTCGAACACCTTCCAGTGCCGCAACAGCGGCCAGACGATGTCGTCGTGGTGGATGCGCAGGTCGTAGATGCCGGCGTTGGCGATCTGAGCGGACTTGGTGCGGAACTGCTGCATGCCGGCACCCGGCATCTCGAAGCCGATGACCTCGTCCACGATCGCCTCGACGGCGGCCGACGGGTCGATGTGCATGGCCGCCTGCAGCATGTCGCGGTAGAAGCGCATGTGCAGGTTCTCGTCCTTGGCGATCCTGGCCATGATGCGATCGGCCACCGGGTCACCCGAGTACTTGCCGGTGTTGCGGTGGCTCACGCGGGTCGCGAGCTCCTGGAACGCGACGTAGGCCATACCCGTCAACGTCCCCTGGTTCTCGTGGTCGTAGCCCTGCTGGAGCTGAGCCATGCGGGCCCGCTCGACCTCGTAGGGGTCCATGGCCCGCGTGACCACGAGGTAGTCGCGCAGCACGATCGCGTGCCGGCCCTCCTCCGCCGTCCACCGGTGCACCCAGTTGATCCACGCACCGTCCCCGTGGCCGAACATCTGGTGGATCTCACGGTGGTACGAGGGCAGGTTGTCCTCGGTCAGCAGGTTGACCTCGAAGGCCACCTGGGCGACGCCTTCGAGGCGTGCCTGGTCCGGCGTCCACGGGTCGCTGTCGTAGTCGCGTCCCATCGAGTACGGGATGTAGTCGTGGGGGAACCACTCCTCGGCGATCCGTTCGTGGGCCTGCAGCTGGGCCGCGGCGACGGGCTCGAGCTCGACGAGCAGTTCGCGGTCGGACAGGCGTGACGCGGTCATGAGGGGTTCCGATATCGGGGGCATCGGGGCTGGGGGGCGCCGAGCACTAGCTACGCTACCGTAACCTCCCGTCGCGGACCAGGGGTGAGAACCCGTCCGAATGCCGGGCCCCGTTCGCGCGCTGCTCGGCGACCGACGGGCGCGCCGTACGACGACCGACGGGCGCGCCGTACGACGACCGACGGGCGCGCCGTACGACGACCGACGGGCACGCCGGTCCACCCGCGCTGCGGCTCCGAACGGCCACACCGGGGAGGTGGTCCGACGTCGGCCCGACCGCTCTGGCGCCGCCGCCGACCGCCTCGTAGTGTCCGCAGTGACCATCTTCGAGAGGAGCGCGCCATGGCACGTGTCGAGGGACTCACCGACGAGGACATCCGGACGACGGGCAGCACGATGCCGTCGCCGACCGCGGACACCAGCGACGGGGACGCCTCCGACGCCAGCGACGGCGACGCCTCCGACGCCTCCGACGGCGACGCCTCCGACGCCTCCGACGGCGACGCCTCCGACGCGACCGACGGCGACGCCTCCGACGCGACCGACGGCGACGCCTCCGACGCCTCCGACGGGGATGCCTCCGACGCGGCTGACGGCGACGCGACCGATGGCGACGCGTCCGACGCAAGCGACGGGGACGCCTCCGACGGCGACGCGGGCGACGCCGACGCCACCGATGCCTGAGGGGCCCGACCCCCGCGGGGGCGGAGCGCTCGCACGCCTGGTCGGAACGCCCGAGACGTTCCTCAGGGAACGCTTCACCCGCAGCCCCCATCACGAACCGGGCGCGGATGCGGACGGGTTCGCCGATCTGCTGTCGCTGGACGACGTGGACGAGCTGGTCACGGCCTCGGGGATGAGGACCCCGTCCTTCCGGCTCGTGCGTCAGGGCCGCACGCTGCCCGTGAACCGGGTCACCCGACGGGCCCGCATCGGCTCGCGGCCGGTCTCGGACCTGATCGACGTCGCCGCGGTGCACCGTGAGTTCGCCGATGGAGCCACGATCGTGCTGCAGGGGCTGCATCGGAGCTGGCCCGCCGTCGCCAGGCTGTGCCGTTCGCTCGAGGACGAGCTCACGCATCCGGTGCAGGCCAACGCCTACCTCACGCCACCGGTGGCACAGGGCCTGAACCTCCACGAGGACCCGCACGACGTCCTCGTACTCCAGACGCACGGGACGAAACGGTGGGTCGTGCACCCGGGCGACGGTGCCGGGGTCTGGGACCTCACCCTGAGCTCCGGCGACGTGCTGTATCTGCCGGCCGGGACCCGGCACGCGGCCCAGACCACCGAGGAGGCGTCGCTTCACCTCACGATCGGGGTGCGCACGACCGGGTGGCGGGACCTCGTCCGCCGGGCCGTCGAGGACGCGCTCGACCAGGCGGACCTCGAGGGCGGCCTGCCGGCCGGGTGGGCGGCACGGCCTCGACGACTCGAGGACGAGCTCGCGTCCCACCTCACGCGGATCGGGACCACGCTGACGGAGAAGGCCGAGGCCTGGGCCGCGACAGCCGCGGCGGACGGAGCACGGAGCTTCTGGGAGGCCCGGACGCCGGAACTGGCCGGGGGCCTCCTCGACCTGCTCGAGGCCGACGAGCTCACCGACGCCACGGTCCTGCGGATCAGGACCCCGGCGGCGTGGAGGTTCGGACGGCGTGACGGGGAGCTGGTCCTGACCGCCGACGGTCACGAGCTGTCCATGCCGGAGTCGCTGGAACCGGCCCTCGAGGAGATGCTGGCCGCCGGGACCTTCCGACCCGAACAGCTCGACGCGACCATCGACCGGTCGAGCCGCCTGACCCTGTGCCGTCGGCTCCTGCGCGAGGGACTGCTGGCGATCGATCGTGCACCGGCGAGCCAGGGTGATTGACGGCTGCGCGAGCCGGTCACGCGCCTGCGGTGAGCGACCGCTGGGCTCGGCCTCACGCGCCCGACGCTGGATCCTGCTCGAGCAGCCGGGACCGTGGGGAGCGGACGCGCTGACGAGCTCCGATCTGCCCGGACCGGTGGCCGCACGGCTGCGCCGCCTGTCGCGCGACCTGCCCGCCCGGGTGCTGCTGCTGCGCCGTCCCGGTGGTGCGGTGACGGGCACGACCCGGCGTTCGCTGTTCGTGGGACGCAGCCACGCCGGCGGTGGGTGGTTGGAGCACCTCGAGCTCGAGACGGTGCACGACCTGCTCGACCTCGACCTCTCGCCCCTCGTCGCCGACCGCTCGGTGGGCGGCCAGCGGGTGACCGAGCCCCGCTACCTGGTCTGCACCAACGGCAAGCACGACGCCTGCTGCGCCAGCTTCGGCCTGCCCGTCGCCGCGGCCCTGGCCGACCTGCTCGGCGATCGTGTCTGGGAGTGCTCACACGTCGGCGGCGACCGTTTCGCGGGCAACCTGGTCTGCCTCCCGGACGGGTCCTTCTACGGCCACCTCGACCCTGAGTCGGCGCGCCGGGCCGTGGCGGCCCACGAAGGTGGCCGCATCCTCCTGGACCACTGGCGTGGCCGTTCCGCGCTGCCGTTCGCCGCTCAAGCGGCCGAGGCGCTGGTGCGGCGCGAGCTGGCGCTCGAACGTCTCAGCTCGCTGCGGGTGCTGCGCGTGGAACGGCTGGACGGCTCCGGCGCACTCCACCGGGTCGAGCTGGGCACGGCCGACGACGCCACCGTGATCGCCACCGTGCGGACCGGGAGCCGACCCGAGGCCCGTGCCCTGACCTGCAACGGCGTGCCGGGCCACGCGCCCACCTTCGAGCTGGTCTCCCTCGAACGCGAGGCCGAACCGAGCCGAAGCGGATGAGCGGTGGTGGTCCGCCGACCCGCCGGAGCGGGCCGAGCGCCGGCCCGTGAGCCGAGCCGGGCGGGCCGGCGCTCACCGCTCGAGGGCGCCCAACGCATCGATCCGTTCGTCGAGCCCCGCGATCGCCTCGCTCAGCTGCTCGACCTTCGCACGTTCGCGGTCGACCACGTCGGCGGGGGCGCGCTCGACGAAGGCGTCGTTGGCCAGCTTCGCGGCGCCACGCTCGCGGTCGGCCTCGGCCCGGCCGCGCTCCTTGTTCAGCCGCTCGAGCTCCGCCTCGACGTCGATCAGTCCGGCCAGCTCGACCTGGCCCTCGCCGGAGTCGAACCGGATCGTCGAGGTTCCGGGTCGTTCCGTGACCCGGTCCACCGTCCGCAGCGAGGACAGACCCGCCAGCGACGACACCAGCGTCGCGTGCCCGTCCAGCAGGGCCCTCTCGTCGCTGGCCACCGTCAGCTCGAACCGGGTGGACGGTGGCACGCCGTTCTGGGAACGGAACCGGTTGACCTCCGTGACCAGACTGCGGATCACGGCGAAGCGCCGCTCGCTCTCCGGATCCGCGAACGAGCGGTCCGGCTCCGGCCACGCGGCCACCATGAGCGAGTCCCGACCGCCGGCCGCACCGGTGAGCGCACGCCACAACGCTTCCGTCACGAACGGCATCATCGGGTGGGCCAGGCGCAGGACCGCGTCCAGCACGCCGGCCAGCACGCGTCGCGCCGCATCGGCGGCCGCCGGGTCGTCGCCGTAGAGCCGCACCTTGACGGCCTCGAGGTACCAGTCGGCGAGCTCGTCCCAGACGAAGTGGTAGAGACCGCGAGCGACCACGGCCCAGTCGTAGCGGGTGTAGGCGGCGTCGACCTCGAGATGGGTGGCCGCCAGCCGGGACAGCATCCAGCGGTCCTCGAGCGCGAGCTCGTCCGCGGGCGGCATCGGTCCGGGGCGCGTCCCGTCGAGCTGCGACAGCGCGAAGCGACCGACGTTCCAGATCTTGTTCGTGAACCGCTTGGCTCCCTCGACCCACTCCTCCGCCAGCGGGACGTCCGTGCCGGGCGCGGCGGACCGCAACAGCGCGAAGCGCGTCGCGTCGGCCCCGTAGGTGTCGATCAGGTCGAGCGGGTCGATCACGTTGCCGAAGGACTTCGACATCTTCTTGCCGTGCTCGTCCCGGACCAGCCCGTGGTTGTGCACGAGCCGGAAGGGCACCTCACCGGTGAACCAGAGCCCGATCATGAGCATCCGGCTGACCCAGAAGGTGTTGATGTCGTAGCCGGTCACCAGGGTCGAGGTCGGGTACCAGGTCGCGAGCTCCGGCGTGTGGCTGTCGGGGCCCTCCCACCCGAGGGTCGAGAACGGCCACAGCTGCGAGCTGAACCAGGTGTCGAGCACGTCCTCGTCCTGGACCCACCCGTCCCGGTCGAGGTCCTCGCGCGAGACCTCGATCTCGCCGTCGGGGCCGTACCAGGCCGGGATCCGGTGTCCCCACCAGATCTGTCGGGAGATGCACCAGTCGTGCAGGTTGTCGAGCCAGTCGAGGAAGGTCTTGGTCTGCGACTCCGGCACGAACCTCGTCCGGCCCTCCCGTACCGCCGCCGCGGCCGCATCGGCGAGCTGGCGCATCGTCACGAACCACTGCAGCGACAGCCGCGGCTCGACGATGGTCGAGCAACGCGAGCAGTGCCCCACCGAATGGGAGTGTTCGTCCACACCGAGCAGCAGACCCAGCTCGTCGAGGGCCGCCTTGACCTCGCGCCGAGCGTCCGTGCGGTCCAGGCCCGCGAAGCGCTCCCCCACGACCGTGGTCGTCACGGCGTGATCGTCGAAGATGTCGATCACCTCGAGGTCGTGACGCAGGCCGATCTCGTGGTCGTTCGGATCGTGTGCCGGCGTGATCTTGACGGCGCCGGACCCGAACTCCGGATCGACGTAGGCGTCCGCGATCACGGTCAGGTTCCGGTCCTGGAACGGATGCCGGAGCTCGCGGCCGATCAGCGAGGCGTAGCGTTCGTCGTCGGGGTGCACGGCGACGGCCGTGTCACCGAGCATCGTCTCCGCACGGGTCGTCGCCACCTCGACGCCGCCGTCACCGTCGACGAACGGGTAGCGGAAACGGGCGAGCTCCCCCCGTACGTCCTCGTGCTCGACCTCGATGTCGGAGAGCGCGGTCTGGCAACGCGGACACCAGTTGATGAGCCGGTTGCCGCGGTAGATCAGGCCCTGCTCGTAGAGCGAGACGAAGACCTCGCGGACGGCGTTCGAGCGGGGCCCGTCGAACGTGAAGACCTCACGCTCCCAGTCGGCCGAGGCGCCCAGCTTGCGGAGCTGGCGCAGGATCGTGCCGCCCGCTTCCTCCTTGAACGCCCACACGCGCTCGAGGAAGGCCTCGCGCCCGAGCTCGTGACGGTCGGTGCCCTCCGCGGCGAGCTGCTTCTCCACCACGTTCTGCGTCGCGATGCCGGCGTGGTCGGTCCCCGGGATCCACACGGCGTTGCGGCCGAGCATCCGTTCCCGCCGGACGATCACGTCCTGGATCGTGTTGTCGAGCGCGTGACCCACGTGCAGCGAGCCGGTCACGTTCGGCGGCGGGATGACGATAGAGAACGGCTCACCCTCGTCGTCGGGCTCCGCGTGGAACAGGCCGGCCTCGTCCCAGTCCGCGTACAGGTCGGGCTCGACCGTGGCGGGGTCGTAGGCCTTCGGCAGCTCGTTCATCGTCGGTCCAGGCGTTGCAGCGTCGTTGCGGCGGGTCTCCGAGCGTAGCCATCCCGTCCCGGGCGCCGTCACCCGTCCACGAACGGCTCCGCGCCCTCCCACACCGCCCGGAAGGCGTCGACGTCGTCCACCCAGATCCGGGGCTCGTCCGTCGGTCGACCGGTCGCGTCGACGGCGGCGAAGACCAGCCGGTCGGCCGTGTCGAGGAACGCGACCGCGTGGCCGTCGGGGGCGTACTCCCCCCACCGGACGTCGTAGGCGGAGCCGGCCGGCAGATCGGCCACCACCACCTCCGGGTCGTCGGCGGCCCGCAGCTGGAAGCGGCCCTCGTCCTCGAACGAACGCCCGACCAGCTCACGACCGGAACCTCCGGACCAGATCGACTCGTCCGGGGCGCGCGCCTCGTCCACCCGGCGCTCCTCGCCGCTCCGGGGATCGACCGCGCTCAGCGTGACGCCCCCGGCGTCGTGGTGCCGGAGCAGGATGCCGCGCTCGTCCCAGCCGACCAGGTCCCCCGACGGGCCACAGGTCACCTGGTGCGTGCTGCCGTCGGGACGGGCCACGCGGACGCACGAGCCGTCCCCGTCCGTCCCACCCTCGATCCAGGCGACCGCGGCCCGTGGCGCCAGCTCGTGGTCCGGGTCGACGGCAGCGAGGTCCGGTGGCCGCTCCACCCCGAAGACCAGCACACCGGCCACGGTCATCAGGACGAGCACGGCCGCGGCCAGCAACGGCGACCTCCGGACGGTCGAGCGCCCGCTCATCGCGTGCTCCCTGGAGCGGCCGGCTGGTCCCGGTCCCCGCCGACG